>JALHSV010000360.1 GCA_022865525.1 Thermodesulfovibrionales bacterium | reverse complement strand
GATATTGCGCTTTTTTACCTCGATCTCGGCCAGGGTCGTCACCAAGTACACGCGGTATGAGGCGAATTGCTTGGGCAGGTCGGAAGCCGCGCTCAGCTTGCGGCAATATTCCTGGCGCAGGGCATCGTCCGGGGCCTCGAAAGCCAGGGCGAAGGCTACCTCGAAAAAATCGAGAGTGCGCGGCAGCTTGGCCTCAACCTGCTTGAACAGGGGAACGGCCTGGGCGATCCTTTCCGTTTCGATCAGGATCTTGGCCTGGAACAGCTGGGCCTCGGAGCGCAGCGGGCCTTGAGCGGCCAGCAGGGCGCTCAGCTTGTTTTCGGCTTCCGGATATTTTTTCAGGTCGATCAGGATGCGGGCCCGCAGCAGCTCGGGCGCGTCGCCGGCCGGATCGGCCGCGTGCCGGGCCAGCAACGATTCCAGCCCGCTCTTTTTTTCAGCCATGAGCTTTTCGTAAGCCTCGCGGCTATTGATGCCGGCCATTTTTTGCTCGATATCAGCCTGCAAAGCTTCATATTCATTTGAAAAACTGCTCTTTTCCGCGGCAGCCAAATTGGCGGCCACAGCGAACAACAGGGGAAGAAACACCATTAAAAAAACCATTCTTTTCATCAGTAACCTCCTTGATGATTTCATCTGACCATTATTCCAGACGGCTGTCAGGTTGTTGAGACAACTTGATCAATATCACTATCCTGTTTTCCCGGATTTCGGCCCGGCCAAAATAATTCTGGAAATCCTTGAACACAAAAAAATCAGCGCCCGCGCCCAGAACCTGGTGATAAGGATCAAAATTTTGGCGCAGGTTGGCAAAAGCGGCACGGGCCAGCGCGGCATCAGCATAAGGAGCCACGATCATCGTATAACTAGCTCCCGAAGCTTCGCGGTAAACGGCGGCGGCAGCGAATATTTTCCCCTCGAGCTGCAAAATATCCCCCATGCCTAGGGTGTAAACCGACTGCAAAGAATAAGGTCCGCGCAACAACAGCGCCGATCCCGGCACCTGGTTCTCGGCAGGCAGGATGTCGAGCTCGCGCACCGCGGCTCCCGCGGGAATGACCGCGCCGATCTGCCTGGCCAAAGTCGTCATCACCGGCAGCAGGTCTTCGCGACCGCCGAAATTATTGATAAAAATAAAATAATTGTTTTTCAGTAAAGCGATCTGAAAGCGGTCGCCACTGTGGCGGTCGGCAATCCCGGGCAGCGGCGTCTCCTTGCTGCACTTGAGCAGATACATGCCTAGGGCCGCGGCCTGGTTTTCCATGTGGTAGGCTTCCACGGCGATCTCGGATCCTGAAAAAGCATATTTCTGCACCTGCAACTCGACAAATCCCATCTCCAGGAAAAGTTCCGCTCCGCCGTCGATCACATTGTAAAGGCCGGCCGGATCATATTTTGCACAAGGTCCGGAACGATGCCAGCCGGAGTAAAAATCATCTCCGGGGAAATCCAGAGCCGAAAGCGGAAGGACAACCAGAAGAGAAAACGCAAAAAGCAGCAAGCCTGCCCTGATAATTTTCACGCCTGGCTCAACCTTGCAAAAAATTTATTTTGGCCGGATCGGCGATGCCCAGGCCCAGGCGCTGGGCATAGCGCAGGTATTCGCTGTACTTCGGGTGTTCGTTCACCTTGACATTCATCTCCTTGCGCTTCTGCAGCAGCAGGTTGTGGCAGGTCATGTCCAGGGCGATCGGGTCACTGGCAAAAAACAGTGTATTCAGGAAATAAGTGGCCTGGGCCAGCGGACCCGGGCCGCCATCATATTGGGCGCGCAGGCCGTCGGTGATGTTCAGTACCAGCTTGTCGCGGACGGCGGGAAACGCCAGTACCTCGGTGCAGACGTCGAAAAACAATGGCTTGTGCAGGCGGCTGGTGTTGCAGACGGCGCCGTAACCCAGGTTTTTTGTGGCCATGGAAATGCCGTTGCCCGTGTTCTTGAAGACCGGCACGTTGATGATCTTGGTCAGTTTCTTTGTCAGCAACTTGCCGAAATAGGAGTACCTGCCGTTGAAGACATGCTGGTTGAGGTAGGGCTTGTCCTGCGGGGCCTCGATATCGGCGAAATAGTAGGCATCCAGGTCGAAGTTCTTTTCACTGACGTGGCGGCCGTCCTTGTCCAGCCAGCGGCTGTCATCATCGCTCTTGCCTTCGGCGGCCGCTTCATCCATGGTCTGCAGGCCCTGGATGGTGATGCCCGGGTAGCGCGCCGCGGTGAAGCCGGCGTCGGCCAGCATATAGTCGAAGCGGTCCCAGATGACGATGTTTTTCGCCGGGATGCCGCCGATGCGCAGCCAGGCGATCACGGCATCGACCACTTCCAGGCGGGTGGCGATCAGTCCGGCGCCGACCGGGTTGACCTTGATGCCGACGACGTCCTTCTTGTCGAAGAAGAGCTTGAAGCTCTTGGAGAAAGGTCGGCCGGTCAGGGACTCCATTCCCCTGGCAAACATGTTGGCGACCACCTTTCCGTCGACCCGCTGCTCATTCATGGCCTGCTCATCCTTGACCGCGACGACCTTACCGGGGAAAAGCCCGGGCAGGGAGTATTTCGTGCGCGGCACGGCCATGGCTTCGTCGATGTTGGTCTTGGGCTTGGCCGGAGGCTCCGCCTTGGCTGTTTCCTGTCCGAACAACGGTGGCCGGCCCAAGAGCAGTCCCGCTCCCAGCAGCGAACCGCCGCCGATCTTCAAAAAATCACGGCGCTCAAGCTTCGACTCTAACTCAATCGACTGGTATCCCTTTTTCTTCATCAGCCACCTCCGGATTGCAGAAAGATCATTTAATTATAACCATCCTGGTTTTTTTCGCAAGATAATGATACGTCAACCAAAAGGGTATTGTTTTGCCCTTCTGATAGATACAAGTGCAAGTTGTTTTTTGTATATATGTCACATTTGTTCATATACATTTCTTGACAGACGTCAATTATTGAAAAAAACAATGCTTTCCTGATACATTTTAACTGTTCTTGAGGTGTTAGATTGGCGTATACTTCAACTTCTCAAGGGTAAATCCCCTATTTCAAAGGTTTTTATGAATACCGCTTTTTTCAACTACCATAACTTCGTCGTAGTCTAAAGCAAGTTGCTAGGGGGATGTTGCTTTAAATATAATGTGATATGGGAATATAGATAATCCAACTGTAGTATTTAATGAATAATCTCAAAAAGGCTATAAGGATTTCTTTTTATCAGACACAAATAACATGGCTCTTATAACTATAAACTCACCAAATGCTAGTGCCTGCTTCATTTCGTCTTGCGACTCCTTTGCTGGAGGTCTTGTATAGAGTTTTTCAAAAATCCAACAACCATAAGGAAACACCCTTAGAAATAAGGGAGTGCACTGGGGGCCTTTTTTATTTCTTAATACTTCTTTTAAATTAAATACATATTTTTCACATTCATTAATCATCTCAACAAGCCTGGGTTCAATATGATTTAACATATAGCAAATTATATCAATAATTTTTTTTACTTTTTCATCTGGAACTTTATAACGGCGTAATCCATCCAGAAAAGCATAATTAATCGCTATTAAACTTACAACCTTTGCATGTGTTTTATCAATTGTTTCCATATTTGGAAATAACTTCAACATATCAGAATAAAAATACTCACAGGAATCGTTTAATTTTTTAAAAACATCAGATATTGTAATTATTAAGTCTTCAGTTTCATCCATTTTATTATTTTATCATAAGTCCTAAAAATAATACCAATTATAACAATAAGATAAGCATAATGTACAAAGGCAGCCCACAAATAATTCTAAATTCGCCAAAACAGATTCAATTAATTGAGAATTTAAACTAACTAACAAGTCATTTCAAAACGGCCATTTTTTGTAACTTATTTTATTTTCAATTGTTTGAATAGGTCGGAGCGAAAATCATCTTCGAATTGCTTAACAAAGACAGGTAATATCTTGTTTTTTTGAATAAAGAAAAAAGTAAAAACTTGGCCGATAGTTTTTTCCCCTAATAACAACGAGAGTTCCTTTTCTTTTTGAGAAACTGGGTCTATTGAAAAGTATTTTTTAAAAATCCAATTACCTAAAATGATTCGATAATTATCCATCCAACATTTACCAGAATCTTTGTTGTCCCTTCTTACAGGTTCCATAAAATTCATACATTCAAGTATATTGTTTTTAAAATTAGGATTTTTCAATTCTCCTTGTTTGATTAACAATTTAATGAAATTTGAAAAAATTTTACAGTACTTTTCATCTCTTATTGTCATTTCGGAAAAAACAACTACACCAGCAATTAAATAAACATGTTTTGCATACTTAATTTCAACCACTTCTGCTTCATGAGAATCTTTTATTATTTCTGAATAAAATTCATCAAATGTAACTTCTATACCTTTTAAAATCATTTCGACAGCTGCAACTGTTGTAGGATTACTATCTTTTGTTGAATCCATTTTCTCCTCTAGTAATAAATTGTAGTTCTTTGTCCAGTTTCTTTCAAGCGAATTACTTCTAATCCTTCCCGTCAGATAGACTCGGTTTTTTCTGAGAAATAACTATTGCATTTACTGAAGTTGCGATTCGTACGCTAATGTTATTTCCTAATTGATAATATTATCCCAATCCCCTACAATTTTATTATGGGGAGTGCGTTTTTCCTGTTAGTTAATAAAATATGGAGGTTCAAATGATTTGTCCATTCTGCAAGGAAGAAATTAAAGATGGTGCGATTAAATGTAAGCATTGTGGAAGCATGCTAGATGGCACATCTAATAACAAACCTAAAATGGTCGAATGTCCATTTTGCAAAGAAGATATTATGGAAGATTTATCAAAATGCCCACATTGTGAAAGTGAATTGAATAAAAAAGAAACATTAACCTCTAAGGGACAATCCTCTCCGTATAAAAATACCAATAATATCGAAGCGAAGTCAGAAAACCCACTTTTAAATCAAAGGAAACTAAAAGGTGGTGGTATTTTAGCGATTATTTTATTAGTAGTTCTTGCAGGAATATTAATTAAAAATTGTATGGGTGGATTTAAATTTTCTGATTTCTTTTCATCAGAGGAAAAATCAAAAAATGCTGAGGTGATTCAACCACAGAACAAAGAACCTAAAGTTAGAGATGTTGATTTAAGCAGTTTTGGGAACATCAGACTTGGCATGACATTCAATGAACTTGCTAGTTTTATTAAAAGCAAATATCCGATTATGGGAGATTCTGATAAATGGACTTATAGGCAATGGTTAAGTGATAAAAAGCAAGGTCTTGCTTGGCAGCATAACATGAATTATTCAACCAAAGACTATAAGTCAATATTTGATGGTTTTTTCAATGGCTCTATCGAAGTAACATTTGATGACAGTAAAGATGAAGTATTAAATTCAATAATAGTCGGTTTCACTCCATCAAGATTTGATGAAGCATATAATATTTTTTCAAACAAATATGGGCCTCCTCATAAAATCGAAGGAGAAATTTTACAGAATGCTTTTGGCGCTACATTTGAAAACAAAAAATGTTATTGGTTTGATAATAAAAGAAAATGTCGGCTTCTTGTACAAAAATATTTCGGAGCAATTGACAACGGGCGTGCGACTTACAGTAAGTTGCCCTAGTATTAAAAGTAAACAATAATAAAACTATCCTTGATTCTTCATCGTTCATTTCTATTATAAGGTTAGCCTGTAATCATACTTTACATATAAAATTCGAATAAATTCAACTTGAAATATTGAAAATTAAATATTTTTGTAGGAAAATATTGCTGATAAGGAAATAAAAATGATTAAGAATCTTTTCACTCTAGGATATCAAGGGCTCACACAAGATGAATTTGCTAAACTAATTTTAGATAATGGAATTAAAAAGATTATTGATGTTCGGGCTGTTCCATTAAGCAGGAAAAAAGGGTTTTCGAAAAGTAAATTGGAATCAAGATTGAATGAAATTGGTTTAGAATATGAACATATTAAGTCTTTGGGTACTCCAAAGGCAATTAGAGAAGATTTTAAATTAAACGGAGACTTTCAGGAATTTTCGAAATTGTATCTAAGAGCGATATCAAATGAGAAACAGACTTTAGATGATTTGTCATCAAAGGTTAGCGATTCTGTATGTTGTTTACTCTGTTTTGAAAAAATCCCTTCCGAATGTCATCGCTCTATCGTTGCGAATGAGATTGTCAAAAGGGCAAAAAATCAAATTCAAATCAATAACTTATGAAAAGCATCGATTCCAATTGGGAATCAAAAAATGTCCTTATTACAGTAAAAACATATCCCAATCCAAGCCTATCTCATAAAGAAACTGTTTGTGTTGCAGGAATAAGTGATGAGGGAAAATGGATTAGGATTTATCCCATCAAATTCCGCAATCTTCCATATGACAAACGTTTTAAAAAGTATGATGTTATTAAAATGAAGGTCAGAAAAGAACCTCGCGACCCAAGACCTGAAAGTTATTTTCCAGATTCAGATTCATTTGAATTACAAAGTCAACTTCCAAGCAATGACGGTTGGAAGAAAAGAAGAGAGTGGGTTTTCAAAGCAGGCAGTCATTCTATGTGTGATATTCAAGAGATGCAAAAGACAGACCACAAAACACTTGGAACGGTACATCCCAAAAGAGTATTAGATTTTTTAATAGAAGATGATTCTGCAGAATGGTCGCCAAAACTAAAAGAAGTTTTATCTCAACTGGAATTATTTGAAAAAAGAACATCAATACTGGAGAAAATCCCTCTCAAATTTAAGTATAAATATATTTGCTCCGACCCCAACTGTACAGGGCATGAGCAATCCATTTTTGATTGGGAAATATTTGCTCTATATAGACAATTAAAAAAACGTCATCAACAGGATATTGTCAAAATAAAGAGTGATATCAAAAAGAGATTTTTCGAAATAATGTGCAACGAAAAGAGAGATGTATGTTTTTTTGTTGGGAATCAACATTGGTTCCCAAAAAGTTTTATTATTTTAGGGGTTTTTTGGCCCCCTAAATTGACTTAATTCAAAGACATCTTAAAAAAAGAAACTTAACGTAATCTGGGTTGCAGAAGAATATTTTAGTCACAATTCAGGTCACAAATCAAATTAGGTCTCATTTGATGAATTAATAAATGCTTCATTATTGGGCATATTGGTCAGATAGCAACTGGGGCAATCATTGGGCTCATAACCAAAAGGTCACTGAAATAATGTCAGTTTTTGGTGTACTTCAACTTTTCAGCCGCCAACTCTCATAACAGAGGCATTATTGGAAATCAATCACTATTCCTGATGAGTTCATTTACGTAATCAACCCATTTTTTATTTTCTTCCTCGCTCATATCCACAGCGCGATTACCGAATCTTCCTTCAATCCAAGGGCCATTCACTTGATACCAAAGATTGCCTGATATTGAATTAGGCAAGGGCGGAGGATAACTTCCACGGCGTCGCTCATTGTCTTTCTTTTGCTCCGGAGTGAGATTGCTGAAATATAGTGCAATCTGGGCTAGGTCTTGCTTGAAGTCAGGGCCCCAAATAAACATTTGTTCAGGCCTTTGAAAGTATTTGAAGCGCTCCTCATGAAATCTATCATTTGAGCAAAAAACATGGCAAAAAGGCAAATAGAGAAAATATTGATTATCATGTACAGCGTTGTCTCTTTTACTTGAGGGTATTACGCCATTAGTCAATCCTAAAGAGTAAATAATAAATACACGAATAAAATAATAGGCATAGGGAAAAAGTGACTGGAAGTGAGATTTGCCCCCTTTTTCCCATTGAAGTTTAGCATTTACCACCACCTCACTCGGTGTGGAAGTCATTTTTGAAATTGATTCAACATTCATGGGGGCTTCTTTTGCCTCAAGTAAGACCGAATCCACGAATTCAACGAGTTCCTCAAAATGGGCAAATTGAACATTGTTTGGGAATTCACCTGCAAGTTCTTCACGGCGATTCACAGAATAATATAATTCAAAATCTCTGAGGTAATTTTTGGCAGCTTCGATATCTTTAGCAGAGACTTCTTTTTTTTGCCATTTGCGAATAAGCCCTTCTTCAAAGGTCTCTCCATAAATGAGCCCAATAGAACCATCTTTTGCTATCACTTCCTTTGGGTTTTGAACTGGGATTTCGAACTTAGTACCAAACTTGCTCCCTTCAAGACTCGCTTGGAATAATATTCGAGCATCCGATACCGTAAATTGACCACCTCCTCCAACCTTATCAGCCAGTCTTCTCAACTGCTCAAGCGCACCATCAAAATCTTCTTTGTATTTTTCAATGTCAGTTATCATTTCTTGAACTAAAATTGGAGTAATTAGTATTCTAAAATGAATTTTTAGTATATCTGCTTCTTTGACTGAAAGTGATTGGATGAATGATTTGTCGACCAGGATTGTTGGTTTCAATTACTCTCCATCAGGCAGCAATATTATTTTTTGGCAATCAACTTTTGTTTTCTATTTTTTGAACAATTTATATTTTTGTGAAATTGCTTTGAAGATAAATTTGGCATTGTAAGAAAAACCCGAAGTGGGTTTTTCCTTGAAACAGATAATAGTATTCGTTCTACTCGGTTTTGAAGTATGATATGTCTGGCCACCGGTTGTAATTGATTGAGCACTGCCAATAACATAATCCCCAATTTTTACTGCACTGCCAGTTGTATTGGTTGTAATGGGCGTCGTATATGTGCTATTTGACGTATAACTGTCAGCATCAATTATCGCAAAAAAACTATATCCATTGTTCAGGGCTAATTCAGCGCATCTCATTAGTGTGAAATCCGCTGCTCTTTCAAACGAAGTATATCCATTTCCGTGGAATGTTATTTTGAAAACATTTTCATCCAATTGGACATCCTTATATCCACCCATTAGCCCGGAAGAACGATAAGTCGTTGCACATCCTTGAATCAAAATCACAGTAAAAAGAATTATTACAAGGCGTTTCATTGTCCCTCCTTCTAAGATGCCAATATTCTTATCAATAATTATTTCCTAACAGCATTTATATGTCAAGATAACGCCGTTCAGGTAGATTTTTAGATGAGGCAATATGGATAACAAATTTTCTGAAATATCTTGGTTTCGATTATTCGATGCCCGCGCAGACTATTTTACTGTATATGCATAAATGAGCAAAATGACTCCTATCAAAGACGAAATCCAGTTCATTGCTACAAATAAATCTGGAACCATTTCCGGATTCCGACGATATTTCAAAAGAACAGTAAGAGACCATAAATTGGCGGCACCATTTACCAATGCAATATAAGCCGCAGTGGAATGATTG
>JALHSV010000359.1 GCA_022865525.1 Thermodesulfovibrionales bacterium | reverse complement strand
TTTGCATGAGAAGAAGAGGCTTGCGTGGGTTGCACGCTGCGATCATCGGCACCTGCCCTGAGAGAAATCACCGAGCGGAGTTTCACCATTTTTTCAATTTTTTTCTTTGCTTCAAGAGCAGAGATTTTTTCCTTTATGCTTTGATTCTCTTTCGTCGTATCCTTTTTCGACTTCATGGCCTTACTTGTGTGATCGATAGATTCGGTTATCTCCCGTATGACCGCATCACTTTTCCCCTTACCGGCTGCATTTTTATGCAGGAGGTCCGGACTGACGAGGGTTACCGTGTAAGGAGAAGGCATAACGATGCGATTCGACTGCTTTAAAAGAAGCACGGTTATCATGAATACGATCAGATGCAGGGCAAGGGATATTAAGGCGGTCTTCTGGAGGCCTGGCTCCCTCATTTAAGGGTAATTTTCGGTTCTGTAATCATACCGAGCTTTTCTATTCCGGCCTCCTTGACATCACTCATGACTTCAACGACAAATCCGTATGGCACATCCTTATCAGCTTTCAGAAAAACATTCGGATTCAAGGTGCTGATCGATTCGAGCTTCCTCCTCATTTCCGGGAGCGTAACCGGATTGTCATTCATATAGATAACGCCATTCCTTTTTATGATGAGGGTAATCCGTTCCTCCGGCGGCAGGTCCTTTCCCTTTGCCTTCGGGAGATTCACATCAATCCCCTGCTGAAGCAACGGCGCGGTAACCATGAAGATCACAAGGAGAACGAGCATAACATCAACAAACGGCGTTACATTGATTTCTGAAAGGACATCTCTTTCCCTGTTGAATTTCATAGATTACCCTTTGCGAAAAAATCGAGGAGTTCCTCTGAAAAATCTTCCATGTCCATGATCATTCTTCTGGCCATGCTGAGATAATAGTTGTATGCAATGACCGCAGGGATCGCAGCTGCAAGGCCGGCTGCAGTGGCTATCAGGGACTCAGCTATACCTGGTGCCACAACGGAAAGCGATGCTGCACCGGCACTGCCGATACTTCTGAAGGAATTCATAATACCCCAGACAGTTCCGAAAAGTCCGATGAACGGCGTTGTTGTGCCGGTCGTTGCGAGGAAATTCAGATATTTCTCGAGCTTTGCTGATTCGAGAGCTCCATATCTTCTGAGGACTCTTTTGGTCTCGCTCTTTTCCTTGTGTATTTCATCGCTGTACACTGACCTGAACACATTTGCAATAGGACTGATCATAAGGCTCCTTGTGGCCTGGTGAATCTCATTCGGTTCCTTGCGTGATCTGTAAGCCTGCAAAAATTGTGAGGACTCCTTATTTGCTTTCGAAAAATATCGCTGTTTATAGAATATGATCGCCCACGATACAATCGAAAAAAACAGCAGGATGAGTAAAACACCCTTAACAACTAAGCCCGCCTGCAGAATTAACTGAATAGCCGAGTCTTGCATGATCACCTCTATGGTTTTAAGATATTAAGCAAATTTTATTAATTAACATGAATTCTCTCTAAAAAGTCAAATAGTGTTTTTTGGTATAATATTCATCAGGTTTTTTGCATGTTCTTTTTTTTCCTTTTCCCTGTCTACTGTCTACTTTATACTTTTTCAGAGGGAGGGGTGGCCGAGCGGTTGAAGGCGACGGTCTTGAAAATCGTTGTAGGGGCAACTCTACCGTGAGTTCGAATCTCACCCCCTCCGCCAACTAACTTATTGATTTGATTTATTTCCTCCTTTTTATTTTCATTCAATGCTCGTTCAATGGGAATGATTTCACTCCTGCTGTTAACAATGTCTTTCAAACGCATAACATTCATGTGGATATAGCTATCAAGACTTCTTTTATCCTTATGCCTTGAAAGTGCCTGAACCTGTTGTTCCGATGCTCCCATCTCAAAAAGCTGTGTGATAAAAGAATGTCTCATAAACTCATTCTTCGTAATGCTACTGTCCGTGAATTTCCTCCAAACATTATCGAGTGACTTCAATGTGTAGCCACGTCCTGTATTAGGGTTAATAAAAAGAAAAGCATGAGGGACTTTGTCTTTCATGTTCTTCAGTGTTATTCTAAAAGCCCTGTCGCTTAGTGGTATCCATCGTTTATTCTTGCCTTTAGTCTTGTCATGAAGATGAGGGCCAGAATACCCCCGTTGTATCAACGCCTTTCCATTTACAACGTCTATGTCAAGTACCTTTAGGGCACAAAGTTCATTTGGTCTCAACCCCGTTTCAGCACCGAACTCGAAAACGTCCCTGTGTTCAGGCGGAAAGAGATTCAATATATCAAGCTGACTTTCATAATCTATCGCTCTCTTAACCACTTCTTCTCCTTCAACAACTGGCCACACGGGCATATCTGTAATAATACCATTTCGCAACATCCATTTAAAGAAACAATGTAATGCACCGACAATTCTTTTACGGGTATTGATAGATACCCTTTTCCCTAAAAAATTCTTGAAATTCTCAATTTGTTCATGGCGGATTTCTCTGACATCCCATTTTTCAAAAAATTCTATAAAATGATTATTGATATAACTCTGATATGTTCTGACTGTTTCATGTGCGCTTGCTCCGATTTCCATTTCTTCTTTTTTCTGATTTATCCATCGCTCAGCTTGATATCCGAACTTTCTTTCAACTACCGCCTGCGTAGTCCAGTCAACTGGATTAAACTCCCTCTTATCGATAGCAAAGTTCATCTCTGTAAGCTGTTTTAATGCCCTTTTATAATTGAATAATTCATTATCAGCTCGATACTTGAAAAAACGATACTGCTTACCCTTCCAATAGATAGAGATGTAGCAGACTGTGTGACCACAATGGCACACCGGCCCATTCATAGCCTTGTGACATTTCGAACATCTTATACTTCCCCTCGGCACAGTAACACCCACCGTAATCAGTATTTCGTGAGTATTATTGTCTGCCCTATCTGATGCGGTCAAGAAAAATTGGCCTCCTATCCCTAAAAGTCAAATCTTTTGAGTCTCAGTTTTCAGTTTTTTAGGAGGCTTTAATAATTTTCTAATTATCTTCCCGCAGCTTCTCCTTTCATGTGTT
>JALHSV010000358.1 GCA_022865525.1 Thermodesulfovibrionales bacterium | reverse complement strand
GGGAACATTCCTTCTCATGCTTCTCTATGATACTCAGGACCGGATCATCATGATTGATGATATCTGAACGGCAAATCGTATGCTGTCCGATAATGCGCATGATTGCTGTTGGTTCCCAGCATTTGAGGAGACGGCATTCAAGGAAACGGTGCTCGTAAATCATACACGAGGAATCCTCTTCCCGATAAAAGCAACAGGACCGGGTATCCCCTTTTCCTGCAACTTTTACCATTTCCTGATATGCCTGTTCCACCGTTTCGCTCAGGGGATTGTATGTCAGTTCACCTTTGCGTATGGTGATGAGATGTTCGTATGCCGCATGATGATTACGGAGAATTTTCTTGTCTTCATGATGCAAAACCGGTCCACCTTTCTTACAGCAGGTTCCGCACCGTATACAGCGGGTAATATGGCGGGAAGTCAGTTTATCCATTTATTGATCGTACAGCAATTTCTTCAAATAATAGATCCTGTTCTCCTGGTCCTCTCTATAAACCTTCTCCTTCACTTCGGGAAAATGTTTCCTGACCTTCATAAAAATCCTTAATAACGATTGTCCCATTTTAGGTAAAATTTACTATACTATATATCAGTACGATACGAATAGAAAACAAGGGAGGAAATATCATGGCACGGAAAAGAACAGTTACCTACGAGTGTGAGCAGTGCGGTTCCGATATTGTCGTTACCTCTACAGGGGAAGGAGAACTGACCCCTGTCTACTGCTGCGGCATTGAAGTAACAGAAATATCTCCAACCGGAAAGAAAGCCGTTCGGCCAAAGAAGAAGGCGGCAAAGAACGTATCAAGCAAGAAGGGTACTCCTCAGAAAAAAACACCAGCAAAAAAGAAGACATCGAAAAAATAAGAAGATCGTTTCTATTTCTTTTCGAGGACGATCTTATGGTGTAAGAGCGATATCTCTTTTATCTCTCCCTCAAAGATCTTCTGTTCGCCGAAGAGATTTCTGAGATAAATCTTCCCCTGTTCAGGCCTCATGATATCGACACTCTCAAGATAGAGCTCTTCTTTGCCATTCTGATAAATATAAGCATTCGCCTCGCACATATTACTTCTCCTTTCCTATCGCCTGCCTGATCGACTCGACAATTTTTTCAATCATGTGAGGCAGGGGCTCTTTTCCGACTCCAATCACGTCGATTCCTTCCTGATTGAGAGCGAGAAGAATCTTTTTCGCATCTGATGATACAAGAGCCTCTGCCATCCTGGGTGTCATTTCTCCCAGCATTGCATTTGGAAGGACAATGCTCAATGGACCTGTTATCATATGAACCCTGCCCGCATTCCAGACAATTGCATTTTCTCCTGTTGCACCTTTGTTCGCCCTTGACTTCATCATTGCTGTTGTTGCGGCTGCATTTGTACCGAGTGCAAGGATTTCGATGGTCTCTCCGAACTCATCCCGTAATCTCCTGACAATCAGGCTTCCGATGCCTCCACCCTGTCCATCAACAACAGCAATTCTGTACACAAAATAAGTATAAAGGCATGTTCAAACGATGTCAAACTACCCGTGACGACCTCTGATGTGTTATGAAAGCTCATGATGTAAATATTTTGCTGATATGGGCTATAATAACTGTTTAATGACGGCCTGTAACCCTTAAGGAGGATATTCTTATCAAAAAATTGCCTGACAGGAGAGGATATTTCGGCATATATGGCGGACGTTTTGTCCCTGAAACCCTCATGCCTGCCCTCGAGGAGCTTGAGGAAGCATTTTTTCATTCTCTCAGGGATAAGAATTTCCAACTCCAACTCACTCATCTCCAGAAGACATATATCGGCAGGCCAACACCGCTCTATTTTGCAGAACGCCTCACAGAGCATCTGGGCGGGGCAAAGATTTATCTGAAGCGCGAGGATCTCGCTCATACGGGCGCCCACAAAATCAATAATGCCGTTGCTCAGGTCCTCCTTGCAAAAATGATGGGGAAGAAAAGGGTTATCGCAGAAACCGGTGCAGGTCAGCATGGTGTGGCTACTGCAACCGGCGCTGCACTCTTCGGGCTTGACTGTGAAATATACATGGGTACCGAGGATATGGAAAGGCAGGTATTGAATGTGTTCAGGATGAAACTCCTTGGAGCAAAAGTCACAGAGGTTCCAACAGGTTCAAGGACATTAAAGGATGCAATTAATGAGGCACTCCGCGACTGGACATCCAGTGTTCGCACAACGCATTACGTCATGGGAACTGTTTTTGGGCCTCATCCTTTCCCTGTCATGGTAAGGCATTTTCAATCGGTAATCGGGAGGGAGACAAAACGACAGATACTCGCTGCTGAAGGAAGGCTGCCCGATTATCTTATCGCCTGTGTAGGAGGCGGCAGCAATGCCATGGGGCTGTTTTATGCTTTTCTTGCTGATGCTGTAGAGATGATCGGGGTTGAGGCAGGCGGCAAGGGAATTGAAACAGGGGAGCATGCCGCTCGATTTGCCGGTGGTTCGATTGGCGTATTCCAGGGTTGCAAGAGTTATCTCCTGCAGGATAATAACGGCAATGTTCTTGGCACCCATTCTGTTTCCGCAGGGCTTGATTATGCATCAATAGGTCCTGAACATTCTTTCCTGAAAGACAGCGGGCGCGTCCGCTATGCATATGCAACCGACGATGAAGCATTGGCTGCATTTGAGCTTTTGTCGAAGACCGACGGAATTATTCCCGCGCTTGAGTCTGCACACGCGCTTGCTGAAGTCGGAAAACGCGCGCCTGCACTGTCACAGAATACCCTTATGGTAGTGAACCTCTCCGGCAGGGGTGACAAAGACGTGCAGCATGTAGCCCGGATCAAAGGTATCAAACTGTGAAAACGAGGATTTCGGAAACATTTAAGAAATTGCGAAAGCTGGGGAAGAAAGCTTTCATCCCGTATATCATGACAGGGGATCCCTCCCTGGAAAAGACAAAAGAAATTGTCCTTCTGTTCGAAGAGTGCGGTGCAGATATCGTCGAATTGGGAGTGCCCTTTTCAGATCCGCTCGCAGACGGCCCCACAATTCAGCGTGCTGCTGAAAGAGCCCTGCAAAACGGAACTACCCTGAGAACCGTCCTCTCCTTTGTCAGTAACCTGAGACAAGTCACTCAGATTCCCCTGGTTCTCATGACATACTTCAATCCGGTATTCAGGTACGGGACTGAGGACTTCATCAGCAATGCAAGAAACGCCGGCATTGACGGTGTGATTATCCCCGATTTGCCGCCTGACGAAGCAGGAGATTTCGTCCGTACCTCGAGGAGTCATGGGCTTGATACAATATTCCTTCTCGCTCCGACTTCAACAGAGAAGAGAATCAAGAGAGTGACAAAAGCATCACACGGTTTTATCTATTATGTTGCAATAGCAGGGATAACAGGAGCCAACCTTCTCCTTGATGGTTCCATGGAGATATTAATCGCGCACATACGGCAATATACAGAAAATCCGATAGCGGTTGGGTTTGGAGTGTCAACCCCTGACGATGCAGCACATGTTGCAAAGCTTTCTGACGGAGTAATCATTGGGAGCGCAATTGTCAAGAGGCTCCATGAAAATCCTGATAAACTGAAGGACTATCTTTTCAGCCTGAGGCAGGCAATTACGTAAAAATTTTTTCGAAGGATTCAACATGGCATGGTTCAAGAAAACTAAGGAAACCCGCGGAGAGAAGAAAGGAAAGATAACCGAAGGACTATGGGTTAAGTGCGATGGCTGCAAGGAGATTGTCTATAAAAAAGAGATAGAAAAAAATCTCAAGATATGTCCGAAATGCAATTACCACTTCAGGATAAGCGCCCGTGAACGGCTGAAACTTCTTGTTGACGAGGGCAGTTTTGTCGAGATCGATGAAAACCTTGTTTCCGTCGATCCCCTGCACTTTAAAGACTCAGTTGCATACAAAGAGCGGCTCAAGGATAACCAGAGAAAAAGCGGAATCAGGGAAGCCGTCATTTCAGGAGATGCACTGATCAGGCAATACCCTGCAACGCTCGTCATCATGGACTTTTCCTTTATGGGCGGCAGCATGGGATCTGTCGTCGGAGAAAAGGTAGCAAGGGCAGCGGAAAGGGCTCTCGAAAAAAAGCAGCCCCTTATTGCAGTATCGTCATCCGGTGGTGCACGGATGCAGGAAGGAATATTCTCCCTTATGCAGATGGCAAAAGTATCTGCCTCTATCGGCAGACTGAAGGATAATGGAATTCTGTACATCTCAGTTTTGTGCGACCCAACCTTTGGCGGTGTCACTGCCAGTTTTGCCTCATTAGGCGACATCATTATTGCAGAACCAAAAAGCCTGATCGGTTTTGCCGGCCCGCGTGTCATCGAGCAGACGATGAAACAGCCCTTGCCGGATGACTTCCAGAGGGCTGACTTTCTTCTCGAGCACGGACTCATTGACATGGTAGTTGACAGAAAGAATCTGAGGGATACGATTGCCAAGATATTTGAACTTCTTCTATGAGCTGCCATGAGTCAATTCAGTATCTCTATAATCTCCGGGAACACGGCATTAAATTTGGCCTCGACAATATAAGCAGGCTCGTATCTGAACTCGGTAATCCTCATAAACTATTCCGCGCACTCCATGTAGGGGGAACAAACGGCAAGGGTTCAACATCGGCAATTGCAGCATCCATTCTTCAGGCGGCCGGATTTAACGTCGGCCTTTTCACCTCTCCCCACCTCATCAGTTTCACCGAGAGGATCAGAATAAATGGAGCGGAGATAACTGAACGGGACGTTGTCGGTCTCGCCGAAGAGGTCAGAGATGTTGCTTCGCGTATCGATGACTTCTCCCCAACATTCTTTGAGGTCGTCACTGCAATGGCTCTCCTGTATTTCAGCAGGCAAAAAATAGATATAGCGGTGATGGAAGTTGGCATGGGTGGAAGGCTCGATGCAACCAACATAATCTCCCCTGATGTCTGTGTCATAACGCAGATCAGTTACGATCATATGGAATTTCTCGGGAAGACGCTCAGGGAAATTGCACAGGAGAAAGCAGGTATTATCAAGAAGGGAATACCCGTTGTGACTGCTCACCAGGAACCTGAAGCAATGGACGTTATCAAGACAAAGGCAAAGGAAAATGATGCCGAATTATATACTTATGAGAGCGAATTTTCTTCTGTACCCGGTCGCGAGGATACATCGGGAATTCATTTTGATTACCATGACGCACATAT
>JALHSV010000357.1 GCA_022865525.1 Thermodesulfovibrionales bacterium | reverse complement strand
TTCTTCCTGTTTTCAGCAGCAATGCGGTCGTTCGCCTCTAAAATATTCGCTACAACCTTAACCTTCACGCTGTCAGACCTCCCTTATCGTTCAATGAGTTAAATATCTATCCATAAACACTCATTTGTCATTGTCCGGCTTGACCGGACAATCCAGAAACTTATACAAACAATGGATTCCCCGATCAAGTCGGGGAATGACAGTTGGTGTATGGCATACTTTAAAAAAGTAGCGCCTAATCAACTTCCATCTCGACAATATTCAATTCCCGCCCTGTTTCAACTTTGAATGACATGCTTCCGCACAGCGGACATACTATGACAAACTTTTCATCGACAGTGAAATTCTTGCCGCAACTGTTGCAGATACCGCTGACAGGGATTTCATCTATAGTGAGCACCGCCTTTTCAGCGATGGTACCGGTTTTCAGTGCTTCAAAGGCAAACTGGAGAGAATCAGGAACAACCCCTGCTGCCCTGCCAATCTTTACCTTTATTAACTCAATACTTTTATGACCGTTCTTCTCACAATAGTCTATTGCGAAATCGAGCATGCCCTGGGCAATGGAGACTTCATGCATTCGGCTCTTGGGACAACCTTTCTTTTTCCTTCCCGTAAGCTTCCTTGCCGGCATCGATGGCACTGCTGACCATGGACTTCTTTTCCTCGTAAAACCCCTTGCCTTTATCCATACCGCTTGTTACTTTCTCTTTCACATCTTCAACGTACCCCTTGGCCTTTTCCCTCGCCTCCTCGCTCAGTTCCCGGATCTTCTGACGGGTCTCACTGCCGGACTGGGGGGCTAAAAGCAATGCAAACCCCGCACCTACCAAGCCACCAAGTAAAAACGATAAGAATATGCTCCCCGCACCATATCCATCTTCTTCTCTCATGAGTCGCCTCCCTTTTTCAAAAATAGATTGTGCAATAAAAACATAAGACCGGTCTTCACACCAGCCTTTAATCCTGAAGCCTGTATCCTGGCAAGAGATGTGATACCCCCAACCACGCCGCTGACCTGCTTTATGTTCACCCCCACATCTCTGACCGAGCTTGACAATGTTTTGATATCAGACGTCACATCATTGAGGTTATCCGAGACGCCTCTGAGACTTCTGAGGGTCTGCTGCACTTCTTCAAGGGTTGGTTTCAGCGATTCCTCTGTGGTCCTGAGAAATTCATTCAAAGCGCGCACGGTCTTTTTCAGTTCTATAATCAGGGAAATAACATATCCCGCTGTTACCGCAATCGCAATCCCTATTATCCATAACCACGCCTGGTTCATTCGGTTTTATTATAGCAGATTAATTAAGGAGTTAGAAATAAAATACACAATTCCCTATAATAGGGACATTCTTATGTGTTTTCAATTTTGGTTCTCTGGGATTCCTGTGGATACGGCGTTATGTCATTCCGGTGTGTTTCGCTACCGTTACCGTAGCCGCAGGCTTCAGCCTGCGTAGATGCTGCGCAAACTAAAGTTTGCGGCTACAATGTGGGGCATTTATGACCGACGAACAGTACATAAAACGGACACTCAGACTCGCTGTTAGGGCACAGGGGATGACAAGCCCCAATCCCTTGGTTGGAGCTGTCCTGGTAAAAAACGGCAGAATCCTATCTGAAGATTTTCATCGAAAAGCCGGG
>JALHSV010000356.1 GCA_022865525.1 Thermodesulfovibrionales bacterium | reverse complement strand
GATGAGGCTGGGCACGGCGCGCCGTGCCCCTACGTGGGTGCTATTTCCCTTTTGGTGATCTTTCTTTTATCTTGACAAACGTATCACGTTCGCATAAAGATGGATCATTGGCTAGTGACCCGTACGATTGGATGAGGAGTCGTCATGAATAAGATCGATTTCAAGAAAGAACTTAAGCATCTATATCAGCCCTCCGCCAAAGAAGTGGCGCTGGTCGAGGTACCGGCCATGAACTTCCTGATGGTGGACGGCCAGGGTGACCCCAACACGTCGCGCTCCTATCAGGAGGCGGTCGAGGCGTTGTTCTCAGTGGCTTACGCCATCAAGTTCAAGGTCAAGAAAACCCTGGCCATCGATTACGGCGTGCCGCCGCTGGAGGGGTTGTGGTGGGCCGACGATATGGCCAAGTTCTCGGTGGACGACAAGTCCGCCTGGATGTGGACGATGATGATCATGCAGCCCGAGTTCGTGAACGCGGCCATGGTGCGCGAGACCATCGCCGAAGTGAAGGCCAAGAAGAATCCGGCAGCGCTCGCTCTGCTGCGTTTTGCGCCGTTCAATGAAGGCAAGTGCGCCCAGATCCTCCATATCGGCCCCTTCTCCGCCGAGGGCCCCACCATCGCCCGCGTTCATGCCTTCATCTCCTCCCTCGGCAAACTTTCCGGCAAACATCATGAAATCTACCTCTCCGACATCCGCAAGGCCGACCCGGCCAAGTGGAAGACCGTCATCCGCCAGCCGCTACGCTGACGGCTAAGAAAACGCTACGCAAGTTCGTTCAGCATCTTGAGGAAGACCGTCCCCTCTACCCCGACCACAACGCCATGATGGAGACGGCCAGGAAGCGTGACATCCTGCCCGTGGTCGAAAATGCCATCAGGGTGTAGGGGCGAAAAATTTTTCGCCCTTACAACAGGATCGATAGGGCCAGGCAGGGTACAGAGAACATGTGGGGTACGTAGGGACAGGCGTGTCCCCCTTGTGGGGATCGCGACCTGTCCCTGCTGATGCTGGTAATAACAAGCAATCGATGTTGACATTTCCCAGCCCTTCCGTCACAATAAATTCAATGTTCGTAGAAAGGGGATAATTATAGGAATGGGCTTTAGAAAATCGTTTGAAACACTCCGCAGTGGAAGTTTGTCGCATAAAGGTCAGGATGATCATGTTAAACACAAAAAAATGAATGCTGATTTCTTGCGGAGAAACGCCCTATGGCTGGAAAGTTAATTACATTTGAGAATGTCGATACCTTTCGAGACATCAAAGACTTTCCTGCAAAATCAATTAAACCTGAGATCATTAA
Source organism: Thermodesulfovibrionales bacterium (assembly GCA_022865525.1). Taxonomy (GTDB): domain Bacteria; phylum Nitrospirota; class Thermodesulfovibrionia; order Thermodesulfovibrionales; family SM23-35; genus JALHSV01. The sequence continues at coordinate 2,776 of JALHSV010000356.1, read as the reverse complement.
TACTATGCGATCACTTGATGAACGCGAAGAAATTGAGCCATTTCTCCGAGCAATATTGGCAGATGAGAACGTAACACCCCATGGGCCAGCTGAAATTGTTGATATCCTGACACACAAAGTTATTGTGGATCATCAGCCACAATTGGCCGCTTTCATAATAAAAGGACGTTCATTTCCAACTGTTCGCCCAAAGCATATATCTCATCAAGTATATCGTCTTGAAAAGATCGTGGATCTATCCTTCGCTGTCCTCGCTGTTACCGGAAATATTCTCGATCAAGCTAAGGAAGAATTTGTTTCGGTTGCTTCAAGACTAAACTGCAAATATTTAATCTTGGACGCTAGAGATCTTGCTCGTCTGTTTGTGGCATATGGATTTTATTGCCCCAAAGATGGTCGACGTATATCGGCTGGACGATGTAGATGTGGCTATTCCCCACGGAAGCGATTACTCAACATTTTGCAAAAACAAGCACTAACTGAACTAAAACAAGCTCATGCCATTAAGCAAAAAGCTGCACTTGTTGTGCTCCCCCCAGGAACAGGTAAGACTCGAATTGCGGCAGAAGATGCGTCATTTTTTAGGGCGAGATCTGTACTTTATATCGCTCATACTCATGAAATTTTGGATATTGCCATGTCAGAGTGTGCTGCGGTGTTTGGGGCACAAAGTGTGCAAAAGAGTCAAACAAGAAATGATCTGGATCATCCCACTAAAGTCAACCTTACAACTATTCAATTTCTTGCTAAGCACTTGAATCACATTGCTGCCCAGCATTATGATTACATTGTGGTTGATGAGTTTCACCATGCAGCAGCACACACATATCGAAAAGTCCTCGATTCGCTAAAGGGCTATTTTCTCTTAGGCTTGACGGCCACACCTTTTCGTGGAGATCGACAGGATATTGCAGAACTATGCAATGGTAACATTGTTGTAAACTCTGAACTACGAACGGGTATTGATAATGGAATTTTAGCACCCTATCACTATTATGGAGCGTTCGATGATATTGACTACTCCGCGATCAAGTGTAATGCCATATCTTATAACATCCATGACTTAGAACGCGCTCTTGTGATTCCTGCTAGAGATAAAGCAGTGATAAAAAAATGGCGTGAATTAGCAGAAGGTTCTCCAACTCTTGCCTTCTGCTGTACAAAACATCACGCAAATCGAGTTGCCAGATCTTTTATCGAAGAGGGCATTCCCACAGAAGTATATCTGTCGACGACGACACAAGATCAGCGACGAGCGATTGTAAAATCCTTTGAATTATCAAAAATAAAAGTAATCTGTGTTGTAGATGTTATAAATGAAGGCGCAGATTTCCCTTTTATCGAATGTTTGCTATTTCTTCGTCCAACTGAGTCCAAGCGTATCTTCCTTCAGCAACTTGGCAGGGGGCTTCGCCGATCAGTTGGAAAATCTCACTGTACAGTCATTGATTTTATTGGAAACTTCCGAAATGCTTATCGAATCGTTGAGTACCATGGATTGCTCCCCTATGCTGATGAAACAGAGGCAGTTATTAATAGAACCCCCCAAAATGTCAAAGAACTACTAAATTTGCCAATTGGGTGTGAAGTTCATTTTGATGATCATGTGATCGACATTTTTGCACAACAGACATTATCACCTCGTTTTGCCACTCGTCATACTATTGGTCGAATCCTGCTTTATCAGTATGAAAGACTTGGACGTCGTCTTCGCCGAATGCCCACTAAGAAAGACGTTGATCACAATTGTATGCTGCAATCAGATTTCTACAAAGACGTCTTTGGAAGCTGGAAGATATTCGAAAATATCGCAGCGAGTAGTATGCAATTCGAAAGTAGGTCTTCGGGGTCAGGCCTCAATATAAAACATTGATTTTAAAAATATATTCCATTGACTAATTTATTTTATATAAATACTGTCTGGTAAGATAAATAAAAGTGAGGGGAAAATGATATCGGCTAAAGAGGTTCGAACACAATGTATTCAAAAAATGGGATCTGATCTTGGTGCTGTTTATTTTGAGCTTAGAAATGAAGTTGCCTGGCTTCATGAAAAATGGAATCAATTTCTAAAATTATATGGTCAATCACAGGAAAGTATAGAAATTTTAAACAAAGCCGCTGGAACTTTCTTTGGGATTATTCAAAAAGTTTTGCTTGAAGATATAATATTACACTTATCTCGACTTACAGATAAAAAAAAATCTTGCGGCCAGAAAAATTTAAGTTTGCAAATACTTCCAGAAAAAATAACAGATCCTAAACTTAGAGCTAAAATTGAAGAATTGATTGAAATAGCTAAAAAATCATGCGAATCAGCACGGAGGTGGCGCGACAAACTGCTCGCACATCGAGATTATTATTATGCGATTACAAGGTCGGATTCTCTTCCTGGGATAGGCCGGACTCAAATTGAATCTTCACTTAGTGCAGTCCGGAATATCCTGAATCAAATTCAATCGCATTTTGAAGATGGTGAAACGGGATATGAACATACTATAACTGATATTGATGATGCTGAATCTCTTATTTATTTTCTTCAAAAAGGTATTGAATCTGAGAAAGTGAAAAAAGAGCAGTTCTTTAAAAGAAAAACTGACTCCGAAAATTCGAAATAATAGGAAAGTTGGGAAGTCATAGGGGCCGGGTCTCCAGAATCCAGAAATAAAGTTGATAGATTTGGTCAATTAAAATATGTCTCGGCACTAAACTGAAATACTTCGCTTTTACAGTTGGAAATGATATGATAATAGAATCTATGCATACGCTTGACTAT
>JALHSV010000355.1 GCA_022865525.1 Thermodesulfovibrionales bacterium | reverse complement strand
CGAAGCGGTCCCAGATGACGATGTTTTTCGCCGGGATGCCGCCGATGCGCAGCCAGGCGATCACGGCATCGACCACTTCCAGGCGGGTGGCGATCAGTCCGGCGCCGACCGGGTTGACCTTGATGCCGATGATGTCTTTTTTACTGAAAAACAGTTTTGCGCTCTTGGCCAACGATTTACCAGTCAGGGCGCACATTCCTTTTTCAAACATGTCGGCCACGACCGCGCCGTCCACTCCCTTTTCGTTCATGGCCCGCTCATCCTTGACCGCGACGACCTTGCCTGGGAAAAGCCCGGGCAGGGAATTTTTCGTGCGCGGCACGGCCATGGCTTCGTCAATGTTGGTCTTGGGCTTGGCCGGAGGCGCGGGCTTGGCTGTTTCCTGCCCGAACAACGGCGGCCTGCCTAAAAGCAGACCCGCTCCCAGCAGCGAACCGCCGCCGATCTTCAAAAAATCGCGGCGCTCAAGCTTGGAATCCAGCTCGATCGAACGATACCCTGTTTTCTTCATCAGTCACCTCCGGATTGCGGATATACGGACAAATTATAACCATCCCGGTTTTTTAACGCAAGATAATCATACGCTGTACACAAAGGCATTGTTTTGTCTTTCAGATAGGAAAAAACGTAAAGGTCCAAGTTATTTTTTTGCATATATGTCAGATCTGTTCTTTAACATTTCCTGACGGATGTCAATCATTGCGCAAAATAACTCTACCCTGACACATTCTGGCTGTTTTTGTGGTGTCAGTTTGGCGTGTAGTCTAACTTTTCACTTGCAAAATGCCTATTTCACATGGTTTTTCCTAGACAATCCCCTCCCCAACCGATATAAAATCAGCGTGGGAATTTAGGATATGAAAAGGGCTCTTCTGCGAATCCAGAAGAAAACTTGGAGTTATTCCTTGCTGGCGGAGTGCTATATGTGGGGTTATCTGGAAATTATCGTTCCGAGTGCAAAATGGAAGGCTTGGTGTGAACTTAGAGCATGGGGTGTGGGTCTTGCGGCTTGGAACATTTGGAAAGAAATCAAAAAACTCCTAAGTTTCTATCACTTCATTCCTTGACTATTTTTGCTGGTTTTCTAATTCTTCTTCTATGTTGGTCTGAAATACCATCATATTCTCATCCTTCAATTCATCCAATTTTTTATATAATCCTTCTTGCTCCCAAGTTTTGTCGAACTCCAGTTTTTTAACAACTATTTTTATTGCATCAATAAATATTTTATGGACGGTCTCATGGCAAAATGCATAATAGGCTTCAAATTGCTCTTTATCTAATTTCCTGAAAAATTCCAATCCTGAGCCATGCACAATCTCACTCAGTTGAGAATAAAAATCAACATAAATCTTTTCATATTCTTTCCCGATTTTCCCAGCCCTGCCTCTAGCATCCATTTTTGTCCAATGCTTTATTTTCCCAAGGTCATTGATGTCATCTTTTGGCCAGAATCGCTTCAAATTTTCAGTTATTCTTTTTATTCTTTCAGGGTCAGTAGTGAATTGGTTCTGAAAAAAATACTTTTCTTTTTCTTCAGGATAATTTCGCTCATAGAACTTAACCTTCTTTGACCCTTCCCTGAACATTTCAATCTCGCTAAAGGCAATATACTTCTCATAGCACTCTCCATTCTCATCATCGGCAAGCATTTTCAAATCCAAGAATAGTTCAAATAGTGACCTAAGGGCTACTGCTACTCCCTGAAAATGCGAAGGTCTATCGAGGGCTGTTAATGATTCCATCCAAAGATACATTCGCAAAAAGATTCCAACGAAAACTCCTTCGTTTTCACTTTTTCGAGGTGAACTAATCAATTTGAGGGCAAGGTTGTTCTTTGCGAATTGAAAAAGTTGTTTTGTATAAGCATAAAAAGTTTTCGCAAGAATTCTTGCGGCTCTTTCGCCGAGGGCCTCTCTCAAATTCAACTGTCCATTTGACAATGCCGATAGTGTTTCTTGCTTATTCATAACATAAGTATATATTCTTGAATTCCTAAATCATAATCATTTCTAGAACAGATTCTTAATCACTGTAGTTTTGCTGTAGCAGTGCCTCGGACACATTCTGTTATTTTCTAACAGAAAAATGGAAACTACCGATAATTCAGGATAAAATCACTGTAGTATTACTGTAGCGGAAAGAGGTCGAAAAACGTTGATTTTGCCCATGAAAGCAAGTGCTGACAAGGTTCTCCATTATTTAGCCTGTTTGTTCGTAATCAATATGGTTTGAACTGCGTTAAAATGGTAACAAAGATTTTTTTTGTTCAGACCAATAAGTCATGACCTTTTTAAGGATATAATCACCAAATTTGAGTGCTTGAATATCTTCGCCTTTTTCTGATGGTATCTTAGAAAAGATTTTATGAAAAATCCAATTACCATAGGAATACGCAAAGAATACAGTTTCGGGTTCTTTTTTTTCTTTTTTCATATAGTTTTGGATTAACTTATTAACAAAATCCTGACAATCATCAATCAACTCAATAAATTGTGGATTAAGGCGCGCTAATAAGGCACATATCAAGCCACTTATTTCTTCTACTTTTTCTTGAGGAACTTCATCACTTCTGATTACATCAAAAAAAGCAAGATAAAACACCATCATAGGACAATATTTCGCTTTTTGAGCATCAACCTTTTTCATGCTCGGATAGATTTTCATCATATCAGAATAAAAATCCTCGCTTAAATAAGTTAACTCTTTAAAGACTTTCAAGATTTTTTCATCCATAGCATTTATACCTTCCATTTTTTCTCCTCTTACAGCCACATTTTGTTTATGCCCTCTACATTTACTACAATAATCTCCCTCTTCGACCATTTTAATATGACAATCCTTACATTCCCACATGCCACTTTCAATAACAATCTTGCCTTTTGAAACTGTTTCATTTTCTATAGGGGCACTTGCTTGATGATAACTGGAATTGCATTCATTCTCTGAATACTGTTTTTTTAATGCAGCCTCTTGTTCAATTGCCGCCTCCATGATTTTGTGGGCATCATCAAGGCTATCTAATTTAATCCCGTTATTACATACAGGACATATACAGAAATATTCCTTATTCCATTTTGCAACCGGGACAAAATAAAGAGATACCTTTTTACTTGTTTCAACGATTATCCATTGACGGACATTTTTACAATTTGGACATTCCTGAATTAATCCCTTCCCAATCTCCTTACTATTCTTTCCCCAGCCAAAGATAATCATGCTTAAATCACTTATTCATTAAGGATTTTGCTTCATCTTTAGTGAGAATCTTATTGGGTTTCCGACAAACCGTGCATTGCAAAAAATAATGCTTTGAAGAAGAAAGCCATGGTTTTTTTGCAAATGGCAATCCAATAAATAATCCCGAGGGTTCATAGACTAATATTTGTTCGCATTCATTGTTGCAGATATCACAAATCCTTTTAATTCTTTTTGAATTCTTCACTTCTAGAAGCCCATAATTTTTTATGAACATAATCCCCCCTTACTAAACTATTTCGCTAAATATGCATAAATGAACAAAATGATTCCAATCAAAGACGAAATCCAGTTCATTGCTACAAATAAATCTGGAACCATTTCCGGATTCCGACGATATTTCAAAAGAACAGTAAGAGACCATAAATTGGCGGCACCATTTACCAATGCAATATAAGCCGCAGTGGAATGATTG
>JALHSV010000354.1 GCA_022865525.1 Thermodesulfovibrionales bacterium | reverse complement strand
GTGGCGGACACACAACTGTTACGATCGCACTGGCTTTTTGTGTGCCGCCGATACCGGAACACTGACCGGTATAGGTGGTTGTGGTTGTCGGGCTCACCGTTATTGTGGTACCTGTGACCGGAGCCTCTTTCCCGTCCAGCATTGCAGATTTGACCGTTCCTGATGTTGTAAAGGTAAGGGTAGAAGATTTTCCCTTCTCAATCTCTTTTGGTGACGCTGTTAACGCACAGGCAGCCGGCGGAGGGCAGAGTGCCTTTGCCATTGCTGTTGCCTCTTTTGCCATCTTTATTGCTTCTTCAGTCCTGCATGCCCAGTAGGTACGATATGCGTTCTCCATAAGATTTTTTGCAGCCTGAAATTCATCAGGACATACGGTATCCTTCCCTGCCTTTTGTGCAGCTTCTACAGCCTGTGCTGCTTCCGGCAATTCAGGATGGTAGTACCATATTGCACTTCCTTCTCTTGGTGCATATACTTTGCCGCCGCATCCGACCAGGAAAGTCAGGGTGACAAGAGCTATGACCGCTAATACGAAAATTCTTTTGCTCGATTTCATGCGATAACCTCCCTCCTGTTATTGTTGTAGTGCTTCACTGATCATACCCCCGAGAATCAACTATGAATCCTCACCTCCTTTCACTGCTTTTTGAACTGCCTGTATCCGCAATCTTGCTGTTGCGCAGGGTCATGATGTTCTTAAGGTGCATCACAGTAACATGCCCTATTCATTATAGGATGCATTGATAAAACTTTCAATGAAATTCCATGGGTTCTTCGCTCGTCTTGAATATTGTTGTGTCTCCGTCTCCCGGAACCTTAAGCCTGCTGTCCGGGTTGATAAATAACGGTTAAAGAAGGTATAGTAACAATTAAAAAATTTGGAGGTGTCAGATGTTATTCAATCTTATAGATATGGCATATGCGATGGGGCCTGCTCCACAGTCAGGCGCCGGACAGGGCGGAGCAGGCGGGCTTTTTACAAGCATTATTCCCCTTGTTCTAATATTTGTTATCTTCTACTTCCTTCTTATACGGCCGCAGCAAAAAAAGGCTAAAGAACATAAAACCATGATCGAAAACCTTAAAAAGGGGGACAAGATCGTTACATCAGGTGGCATTTACGGGGTTATCGAAGCCGTGGGCACGAATACCATTACTATCAAAATTGCCGAGAATACCAAGGTTAAGATCGGTAAGGCATATGTCGCAGTTATGAGGGCAGCTTCTGACGAAGATTGATTCAAATTTTTCTATTGACATTATTTCTGTCATTCCGGCTTGGCCGGAATCTTTTTTCACGATTTTGAACAAGTCGGAAGGATTCCCGACAAGCGGGAATGACAATGAAAACAAATATTCAATTTACGGACGCCCTGTGGTCTCTGCCGCAGGGTTATTTATAGCTTTTGGAGGCTGAATGAAGAAAAATATTCTCTGGAGGTTAATCCTCATCGGTGTTACCCTTATCCTTGCGGCCGTCTTTTTCCTCCCCAATACACCGCTCTTTCCGTATATGCCTGAATGGTGGAAGAAGAACATGCCCGACAAAGGCATTGTCCTCGGGCTCGATCTGCAGGGAGGCTTG
>JALHSV010000353.1 GCA_022865525.1 Thermodesulfovibrionales bacterium | reverse complement strand
GCATGTATGTACAGCTGAAAACATACCTGAAAAAGGTACTGCATTCCCGGCAATAACCCTTCCCATACCCGAAAAAGATACTGAAAGGGCATATCTGGGTTTGACCGGAAAAGGAACATTCACGATTTCCCAAATAAAAGCCGAAGTGGTCATACTCGAAATATACAGCATGTATTGTCCTTACTGCCAAAAGGAGGCCCCGCTCGTGAACGATCTTTACCAGACAATAGATAAAAAGCCCGGTTTGAAGGAAAAGATCAAAATTATCGGTATTGGTGCAGGCAACACCACCTTCGAACTTGATGTCTTCAGAAACCAGTACAATGTCAAATTTCCTCTCTTTGCTGATGAATCGTTCATCGTTCATAAGAAAGTCGGTGAAGTGAGAACCCCCCACTTTTTTGTCCTAAAAATAAATGCTGACGGTTCGAATAAAATCATCTATTCTAAAGTCGGCAGCATCCAGGATCCGGCCCTGTTTCTGGATCTCATACTTCAGGAATCCGGCTTGAAATAAGAGGAGGGATAACGATGCTCAACAAAAGGATGATTTCTTTACTTATCGGGATTTGTATGCTGTTATCTGTAACAACAGTATTTGGTGCATCAGAGCAATTTACAGGAAAGATCTATCAGCCGGGGAACCTGAAACCAACCGACAGCAAGACAAACCTGAAAGTTGGCATGAAGGCCCCTGATTTTACGTTGCCGTCTGTATCAGGAGAGAAGATTTCACTCAGCCAGTACCGGGGGAAAAAGAACGTAGTCATTTCTTTTGTCCCTGCAGCATGGACGCCGGTTTGTTCTGACCAGTGGCCAGGATACAATATAACGAAAAGTTTTTTTGAAAAATATGATGCTATCCTTTTTGGAATAACTGTTGATAATATTCCCACGTTGTTTGCATGGACACAAGAGATGGGGAACCTCTGGTTTCCGGTTCTCTCTGACTTCTACCCGCACGGTGCTGTATCGATAAAGTACGGGATTCTTCGTTCAAACGGAGTTTCCGAGAGAGCCCTTTTTGTCATTGACAAAAAGGGAATCATCCGCTATATGGATGTTCATGACATTAACAAGAGACCCCCTTTTGAAGCTTTAGTCAGGGAACTTGAGAAACTTGAACAATAAAATTCTTGTTGTCCTTATTTCGATTCTGTATTTTGCAGTTTTTCCCTTTAGCGAAGCATGTGCTGACGGCAAGCCACTGTCGAAGGGTGCACAACTTCCAAAAATGTCATTCAAAGATACCGTATCCAGCGAGACAATGGCATACCTCGGACTGTCCCGCAAGAGGAATTTCTCTTCAGATGATATGCGCGGGTCACTGTTTATCGTCGAGGTATTCAGCACATACTGCACCAGTTGCCCGAGAAATATCCCGATACTGAACCATGTTTATGATGCTATCGAAAAAGACGCCGGGTCAAAAGGGAAAATCAAGATCATCGGTATTGCTATCGGAAATACCGGCAGAGAGGTCGAGAGCTATAAAACAGAATACAAAGTCCTTTTCCCTGTGCTGACTGATTATGATTTTGCAGCCCATGATGCTTTGGGAAAACCGAGGGTTCCCTATACCATATACGTGCAAAAGACCGCAACGGGCAAGACCGTTGTTGATGTTCATCAGGGGGTACTTGATTCAGCAGAGACCGTTCTTAAAAAAGTACGCTCTCTGAATTACTAAGGAGTTCATAAGTGAAATTACATGCTATACAGATAATGTCATTGTCCGGCTTGACCGGACAATCCATGGTTCGACAAGCTCACCATGACAGTTTGTCACCCTGATCCTGTCGAAGGGTGGATTACCCGATCAAGTCGGGGAATGACGATGAGGAGGGAATACATGAAACGCTCAATCATATTGATTGGATTCCTGTTATTTTGCACAGGGTGTGCCACATTCAGTGTCAATTATGATTTTGATCCCGAAGCTGATTTTACCCGTCTCAAAACCTACGCCTGGTCACCAGTTTCTGAGAAATCTCCCATGAATGAACTGACCATGAAACGCATTAAGATCGCCGTGGATAAACAGTTGAAGGCAAAAGGTCTAACCGTGACGGCATCAGAAAATCCCGATATGCTTATTGCCCTTAATGCCGCAAGGGAAAAAAGAGTTGACGTTCAGGAATGGGGTTATGGGCATGATGACCGCGATTATTCCAGCGATAGATGGTATCCGGGGAGATTGCCTGTCACGCCTGGAGGGCGTGATTATTTCGAATACCGGCGTGGTGTTGACACGTATGAATATGAAGTCGGTACGCTTGTGCTCGATTTTGTTGATGCCAAAAAGAAGGAGCTCGTATGGAGGGGGACCGCATCCGGCGTGATCGATCCAGGGAAAACAGCAGAACAAATTGACGGAATTATTGCGAAGTTGCTCGATAATTTTCCACCGCCGAAGCGGCAATAGATTTATCTATGCATCATATGATTCTCGGTCACCATTTTCATTGAACCAGGACTGAACCGTAAATAGCCTTCAACGGAAAATGGAAAGTCCCCATATATTCTTCTGAGATCACGTTCAACGGGGTAGACCGTGCAGAGTGCACCGACTGATACTGATACACTATGACTGCTGAAGATCGTCCGGGCCATTCCAAGGGTAATGGCACTGATCAAAAAAAGATCGTGCTCTCTTTCCTCTTCAAGTCCTAATTCTTCACCGGATTTCTTGATGAATTCAATCCTTGTGAATAGTGCATTCTTTCCGAATTGATAATCCGCCTCTGC
>JALHSV010000041.1 GCA_022865525.1 Thermodesulfovibrionales bacterium | reverse complement strand
GACGTTTTTCTGCTCATCGGCTCGAGCGGCGAGGTCATGCCGGCCTGCCAGATCCCGTCCCTGGCCAAGGCCCGCGGTGCCAAGCTGATCGAGATAAACACCAGTGAATCGAATTTCACCACCGATAGCGACATATTCCTGCAAGGCACGGCGACGGAGGTGGTTAGCGAGTTGGTCAATGAGCTCGGCATACGGACCTAAAGGTTCCCGATGCTGGAATTGACAGGGACCGAAAAATCGAACTCAGTTTCAACAGTACACCAATCACTTCATTAGAGGTCAATGTTGCGTTTTTGATTTATTTTTTATACTATCAACTAGATGATTGACTTAAACAGCGGCATTGTAGATTTCTTGAAAGAAAAATTACATAGGCAGGAAAGTCGGGGTTTTGCATTTAAATATGATGCTTAATGTTGATAATCTTAATGTATCGGTAACCAGGGACAGGCCTTTTTACTGCAGTATCTCTCCATATAACCCAAGTGAGCTATACCCAGAGTATTTATTCGGCTATAAAAACAAGGGAGAAGAAGATAATCCAGCTTACCGCGCGATAAGGAATAGCCTCATATTGTTAGAGATGGATTCAAAGAATATTGGGCAACCATCATGGAATCCATTGGGTCAAATCATTAATCCTGGTTCAACGGTCGTAATAAAGCCAAATTTAGTGATCGATAAACACAATGGCGGTGGGGACATCTATTCGATCATCACTCATCCATCCGTCATTCGTGCCGTCGCTGACTACTGTTGGATCGCACTGCGCGGTTCCGGTCGCCTGGTCATTGCGGATGCACCTTTGGATGAATGCGACTTTGACAATCTTTTAGAAGTGACAAAATTGAAGGAAATCCAGAGTTTTTATTGTACTCAGGCTGCATACAACCTTGAAATCATTGATCTCCGACAGTATTCAGCGGTTCCAGGAAAAAGGATGTATGCCAAGCATCGCAGACGCCTTGCTGGAGATCCTGCAGGCAATATTATTGTTGACCTTGGAAAGGATAGCACTCTGTTCGGAAAAGCCAGCGTTTTTTTTGGAGTGGATCAAGATGTGATGGAAACCCGGGAAAACCATCATAATTCCACACATCGCTATTATCTTTCAAGGACGATTCTTTCATGTGATACATTGATCTCTGTTCCGAAATTGAAGGTGCATAAATTGGTTGGTGTGACGCTTAATTTAAAAGGGATGGTTGGTATCAATACGAACAAGAATTATCTCGTTCATTATTCACTGGGTACTCCTCGCTCAGGTGGAGATCAATCCGTTGACACTGGAAAGAGTACTGACAAGATGATTTTGGGCATGCGTCGACTCATGAATCGAATGCTTTTAAGCAATCACTATCCAGTACTGGAGAACCTTCATTACAGCCTTTTTCATTCAAAAGCTTATCATTGGATTCGATCAATATTAAGCAGACTAGGTATTGCCGCGAGCAGCGCGACCGAAGCTACTTACGGTGGAAAGTGGTTTGGGAATGATACATGTTGGAGGATGGTTGCGGATCTTGCCCGTATTATTCATTATACGGACCAAAAGGGGGTTGTGACGACTCAACCTCAGCGCCGTTTGTTCTCTGTTGTGGATGGAATTGTTGGAGGCGATATCAATGGTCCTTTGCTTACGCGATCAAGACCGGAGGGTATCATTGCATGCGGCTACAGTCTTGTCGCTGTTGATATTGCGTGTTTGCGCTTGATGGGATTCGATCCTTACAAATTCCCTCTCTACAAATTCCTCATGCAGGACGGGAATTTCGGTTTTTCTCGAGATTATAAGGCCATTGCCGTACATACGGATGTCCCTGAATTGATAAATTTTATTACGAGCCCCGGGGCTTGCTTGGCTTTTGAACCTCATCCCAACTGGAAGGGATATATTGAAATGGAGCCTGTGGAATGATCGCTTCCAATTTGTTTTCTGAAGTGTATCGTCCGCTTGTTCAGTTCAAAATGAATTGCTTTGTCTTTCTGGTTATTTAGTATGGAGAGAGAAATGGGTTTGTTGACTGGGTTTAATTTTAGAGATTACATTGCAAGAACAAAATCAAAAATCAGCGCAACAGTAATTATTGTTGTTTTTCTGGCATTGGTTTTTGGCATGCATGGCGGAACACCTATAGAACATGCGATAACTTAGCGCCAAAGGCAAAATATACAGTTTGCAATTTTGGGAATCCCAAATTATTTATTTATCCCGCCTTGATGATTTACATGAACGCATTTGTATATATTGTCTATGAATTGATTTTAGAAGTTCTTCCTCACAAATTATCTAGAACTTTAGATAAATGGCCTTACCGGGATATCCCCGGTCATCTGCTCACTATCTTTTTCTCTATCCTTGGGGCTCTGTCTGTCTACGGAATATGCTTCATTCTGACAAAATCAAGGTTATACTCAACCATTGGTTCTCTCTTCCTGATTACTTCTCCATTGTGGAATGCTAATTCCCATTTCATTACAGTCGATATCCCTCTCTCAGCTTTATGCGCGCTTACTGTATTTATATTGATGTATATACTAGAGAAGAAAAAGGAAATCACTGTCCAACACATGATTGTTTTTGGTATATTAATAGGTTTTACAGCTTCTGCAAAATATAACGGCGCAGTCATAGCATCGGCTGTTATCGCAGCTATAGTATTTCGAATTAGACCATTAATGCATGGGATTAAGCTGCTTACTATTTGCGGGATTTTTGCAATTGCAACTTTTTTAGTTATAAACCCATTCATATTAATCAATTTTCGGACTTTTATTCAGGATTTTCTTTATGCATCAAATCTCGTTGCGATTGGCCATCCTGGATTTACGGTTACTGCATTTCACCACCATTTATCAAAATCACTGTATTTAGGCTTGAGATCAGGCCTCATTTTGCTTTCAGTTTTCGGTGTCATGATTATAACAAAAAGCAGCAAGTTGAAGATTTACTCAAAATTGGCAATTCTGGGATTTCCTTTTGTATATTTAATGATACTTCTGAGAACGAAAATGACTTTTCATAGATATGCTCTTCCAATGATACCTTTTCTTGCGGTACTTGCCGCCTATGCACTGTTTAAAATCGGGCAATATATTAAAAATCACTATCATGGAAATCAGCAATTTTTAATAATCCTGACATTATCAGTGGTAATTCTGTTGGTTTTAGGAGTGAATACATATCAATCTTTGCGTCATAATATTGTATTACAAAAAACAGCTACCAGGATCATTCTTGGATATCTCTTTTCTGAAAATAACAAAGAAATATCAGGTTTAAAAATTGGGGCAGGCAATTATTGTATGAATTTTCTTGGTTTTTCAGCAAAAAAAGAAATCATGAGTTGGGTAAGGAATTCTGAGGTTGATATCACCAATGATTACAATATTATAGTCCTAGACAGTTTCACTCATGACAGGTATATTACTGATGAAAATATGCAATTGCAAATTGATTTTTTAAATTTTTCAGGCGGTCGATCAATAACAATATCACCATATAATAAAAATAAAATAGCTGTCCCATTCTCACCCATGTCTATGTATTCTCCATATTACCCTGATCTTCCTTTCAGAATAAAACCCGGGCCGTATATTGAAATTTATTTTGCTGATCCGCAGTTAGGTCAAACATTTGCTCAAACATTGACTCGTAAAGGAATTGATAATACCTCCAGTTATATTGAACGGGGGTACTACTTTGGGATGTTTTCAAAAGAGGGATCGGGAGCAGGGAAAAAATCACTTTCAGATAAAGCAAAAAAAATTAATCAGAAATTTATTAAATTATTTCAAAAAAGGAAAAGTGGAACATTATGAAGCAATTTCCTTTATTTTGATAAAAAGGTAGTGTCACACTTAGTTGAAAAATAATAAAAAAATGGGGAAAGTGAATGTCAAAGGTAATGCAGTTGTAAAAATTTACTTAATTCAATTAAGTTTGACGAAACCCTCTAAAATTAGCATTTCTGTTGTTATATAATTCTTCTGTGCACTTTATTAGTTCTTCTTCCTTTTTTTTTAAAGTATTTATTATCAAAGTCTTATTGGCTTTACACAAAGCATCATAAAACTCGTCGTCGGTTAGAGCTGTAAAATTGACTGTCAGCAGATCCGAGTTGATATGTTTGTTTTTATAAAAATCTTCAATGTCTTTAAGCAGGCCTTTTTCAACAGCATATTTAAAAAGCGGGCTCCCCGGGTATGGAGTTACAGGCCTAATGGTGCGTATTTCAACACAATCAGAATATTTCAAAAGAAAATCAACGCCTTTTTGTAGCGTGTTTTTATTGTCGCCGATATTTCCAAAAATGATGTTCAGTATGGGACTGATTCCAGCGGCGATAGTGGCTTCAACTCCGGAGACAATCTGCTTGGTGGTTAAGCACTTGTTCATGTTTTTTAAACACTGATCGTCGAAACTCTCGACGCCATAATTAATGCGTATGCATCCTGACTTCTTCATTAACCTCAGTAGGTCTGATTTTGCATAGTTGAGTCTCCCATTGCAGGACCATTTAACGTTTAGCCTTGCTCTTAAAAAAGCGTTGCAAAGCTCTTCTGTTCTTTCTATGGAGTTCATTAACAATTCATCCCCAAAGGCGATATCGGTTATTCCATAATTTTCTTGCAAGAAATTGATCTCTTCAATGATTGGTTCCGGATGCCTTGGACGAAATCCCTCGTCCAGACGAAAACAGAAATTGCATTTGAATGAGCACCCGCGACCGGATAACATTGGCATCCGAAAATCAGTATTGGCGGCCAATGAAGAAGTATGCATCAGCCGATAATAGGTGATTGGGAACAAATCATAGGCTGGAAAAGGGATTGAATCAATATCTTCGATGAGTTTTCGTCTATTATTGACCGTGACTGTATCATTTTCCCGATAAGCAATGCCTTCAATTTTCTTTAGGGATTTTTTAGCGGCCAATGCACGAATCACTTCAACTATAGTGTCTTCTCCTTCACCAATCACAACGATATCTGCCTGCATTTTAGTAAGAAAATAATCTGCATTAGCGGCAGGCCCGTGGCCGCCGAGAATATATGTCGGCCTTTTTTTACTTTGATTGATCGCCTTCGAAAGAGATTTAAGTTTCCTGTACTCATAATACCCTGCCACCATGCTAATGCCGATAATGTCAAATTTCTCCTTATCTAAATAATTGGTGAGCTTGTCATCGGGCCAGTGATGCATGTCCTGGTTCCATATTTCCACATCAACACCTTCTTTGCGCAATACGGATGCAATATAACTCAAGGCAATTGGGAAATGACCGATATAGGACTCGTTGTCGTGAACAACCAAAAGGGCTCTCATTTTTACCTTCCATTTTTAAATTTATTGTTAGGAAAATCAATTTCAGCCACAGGCTGATAAACTTAAAGGAAAATCAATTTTTCCATGCTTGCATTTTGTGGATATTTGACAGAAATGTCAACAGATAGGCTTGCCTCTCAAGGTTTCTAACCGTTTACCGTACACCGTATACCGAATTCGGTTAATGCCTCTACCGTCTACCGTCCGCCGTACACCAAGTTCAGTTCTGATAGTTCTTGCAATATCGCTCCCAATCGATATATAATCCCCTTATGCTCAAGAAGCTTCATAAACTCGACCTGGCCATTATCCTGTCGGTAGCGGCCACTATTTTGGCATACTTCTTTTTCCAGCCGGGCACTTTCCAGATATTCCTCTGGCTGACCGGCATCCTGGTCTTTTTCCGCCTGCTGGGCATCATCCGCCGCCGCCTGCTCTGGAAGATTCGCAACCGGCTGATCATCT
>JALHSV010000352.1 GCA_022865525.1 Thermodesulfovibrionales bacterium | reverse complement strand
GTAATCTTCGCTCTATAGATACCTCTCAACCTGAACCAAGCCGCTTCAGTGGCGACCTCCCAAGGGACAGACATTAGTTTAGCGAGCAAAGTCAAGCTTGTTACCCTATTTTTCCTTCCTGTCAATGCTCATTAACTCTATGACTCGGTATCCATTAAGTAAGGATGATGGCCTGGCATGCTCAGGCCATCATATTCGACTGAATAATTCCTATTGTGGCGGCACTCGTCTACAACCGTCGTCCGGATAGCAACAATATACTCTACCTCCGGGCCCACTCCAATTACACCAACCACAGCACTCGGTAATCTCGCCCCCTTCTACATGACAAGTGCAACCTGTACATGCACCATAACAGCTGAAGGGATCAGCCTTGACAGCCGTCACGGCAAGGATGCAAAAAATTAAAGAACAAACAACCAACAGCTTCACTCTGCTTTTCATTTTGTCACCTCCTTTCATCCAATGTTATCTTTTCGGCCGAAATATGCTAATCTCATTTCTCGGGCTTTTCTGTAATAAATAAAATACGTTTTCTTCGCCTTCCTTCATAACGATAAAATCGGTGTAATACGAATCATGCGCCCCCTCATAATAATAATCATTCTGGAGCTCGCCTTGAAAATCATATTCCAATATTTCGGTTCTTGGGTAATTATGCAATACGAAGAACCTATTCCGTGTTGATCTAAGAGCATAAATGACCTGTATTATTCCGCTTTTCTTTGATCTTGCTAGGTTATATTCTTCATGCTCGCGCATGACATCGTGCTTAATACGGATCGTGCTTTCTAGTTGTCCAGATCTTGAGAACCTACAGACCACAGGATGGTGTTGGTATGCAATAAATAGATCGCCGTTTTCGTTAAGGTCGACTATAATGAAATTAGGCAGCAGCCAATTTTCACTATTCCCCTGCAATGCCTGTCCAAAAGAATTTATGAGCCTTCCATTCTCGTCCAAAACATCTATTAGGGGGGCTTCTTTAGTACTTCTTAGCGGCGCGGCATAAATCAAACCCTCCTGATTAATCGCTATATCATAATAAGCTTTGAACATTTTAATAGTTCGCAGAAATACTCCCGAGGAATCAAAGAAGTTTAACATCATGTTCTTTGTGTCGCCGACGACTATATATTTATCGTTTCTTGACAAACTAAAGGGGTTTTGAAATTCCCCCGGCCCCTGCCCCCTTCTCCCAATGATTCTTTTAAGCATCCCGCTTTTATCATATGCCATTACTCGACAGGCTTTTTTATCAGCCACTATTATCTCGCCATTCTGCCCCTTGCTCATTCTTTCTGCATTCCAGAAATATTCCCCATTGCTTTCATCCCGTTCGTTAGGAAAAGACTTAATTAATTCTAACTTATTCGCCTTCTCTCCGATTTTAAATTCTTTTAGCTTTTGTTGCCATTCTTGTATCTTTTTTCTTTCTTCCCGATCAGAGCTTATTTGCTGCGCATGCATCGAAGAAGCAAGCAGTTGTATCGTTAATAAGAAATATGTCGCAACCCGGTGATGCCTCATTTCATTCCCTCCGTTGAATAGCCCAATAAACGAATTGCTGATTGGAAAAACGAACCATAACAGTCGCATCTTCTATATGCGATGTCGACAATATTCCCAGTACTATCAACTATGAAAACAATATCTGAGAGTATTTCATCGTTATATTTATAGGCTCTTCTCCAAAGTGAGTGGGTGAATTGATGGCATTTTTATATCGCCGGGAGCATGCAGGTGAGGATCTTGAAGCGGATGTACTCCTCGTCTCTAAGGCCGTATGCTCTGCGCTGGATGACCCGGATCTTGTTGTTGAGTCCCTCGACGAAGCCGAGAGGGACTTTGTTCTCCGGGCGACAGTAGGCGGCGATGCCCTCCCAGTGACGGTCGATCATGGCAGCGAACTTCTCGAAGGGCTTGAGGTCCTGCCCCTCCAGGGCGTCCCGCCAGTTCTCGAAGAACCTCCGTGCCCACCCTTCGCGACGGTATTCCCAGAGCTGGCCGAACGATTCCTTGAGCAGGTAGGCAGTGTGAATCCGCTTGTTCGCCTTGAGCAGGAGCCGCAGGGCGCGTTTCCCGTCGAGGGTCAGGTTCGCCCGATGGGCCAGGAGTGTATAGCGCTGCCCTTTGACGAACTTCCGGTCTTCTCCCGTCAGCCGGGCATACTCGCTGCGACGCACCTTGTCCATGGCCTCGCCCAGATGGCGCAGGGCGTGGAACTTGTCGTACAGGCGGGCGGCCTGCGGGGCGTGAGCCGTCGTGGAGTTCTCGAAGGCCTTCCACATGTCCATCACGGCCAACCGGATGCCCCGGCTCTTCTTTTCACCCAACTCCTTGAAGAACAGGTCCATGCTGACCTCCGAACGGTCGTTCCCCCCGAACCAGATAGGACGCTTCCTCACCAGATCGCTGACGATGATGCGGTAGGTGTGGCCCTTGCGGACGGACAACTCGTCGATGCCGATGACCTTCGGCCCCGGCGTCCCCACCCGGCGCAGCTGCTCGGTCATGTACTGCTTCTCCAGGGCCTTGATCGTCTTCCAGTCCAAGTGGGTTTCCCGGGCGACATCCTTGATGGTCATCACCCGGCATCGCCGGCCGACCCAGAAGGCAAACCGCTTGGTGTAGAACGGCGAGTCGGCCAGCCAGTCCAACTGCTCCTGCTTCACCTTCCCGCAACTCCGACAGAGGACTCGTCGCACCTCCACATCCAGGTAAATGCGTCGATCCCCGCAGGCGAGGTCCCGCACCCGGCGCACCTTCCGGTCGTAGAAGGTGCGATGCACTCGGCCGCAAATCCCGCAGGCCGTTTTTTTTCCCGACGCCGCAGCCGGATGACCCGGACATACGGGTCTCCGAAAACGCCCTTGACCACCGACTCCGGCATATGGCCGGGGAACCGATACGCATCCTCAAGTCGCTTGACTGGTCGCATACCAACTGCATACCACTTTCGACGACTCCTGAAAAGCCGTTTTCCC
>JALHSV010000351.1 GCA_022865525.1 Thermodesulfovibrionales bacterium | reverse complement strand
TTTTTGGATTATTAAATAATCATAGGCGTGAATGTGTTGATTTTCAGTAGCAACCTACTACTAAAAGGCTTGTTTTGAAAATCTCTGCTTCAGGAAGGCATAATTACTGAATGTTTCGAAACGTAGTCTTCCCTACTCAAAAAATCAATCAGGCGTGCGTGTTTGAAAAGGAAATAAACTATGTCGAACAAATTCAGCGGTATCACCTTCTATGTGAAGTTTGCTCTCTATCCGAACCTAAAAGGGTGTTTGTGACGGGAAGAAACTACTATTATAGAAGTAATTTGATAGGCTAAGTGCAGCTATCAGGGAATACTTAATTCAGTGATGCCCTTCATCTGAGTGTGCACCGGCAATTACATACATAGCAGAAACAGCACCTTTATTTTCAAGAAAACATTCGTGGTCACCTTTTATGTGAAAAGCAAAGCCTTCCTTGAGAGTTGTTGAATGATATCCTGTAACTTCTAAATCGCCTTTCATGGCAAGGATTATTTCCTCATGACCTTCCCCTGGCTTTACTAATCTCCCCTTCTCACCTGGTTTTAGAACTCCATAAATCATGTAGCAGGCGTGGCTGCCGGTATCCTGAAAACCGAGGATACATTCTCCACTTTCAGAATTCATTGCCTTATTTTTCAGTTCAAATATCTGCATGTTGTTGATCAGCGGTTTTGAGCTACTCCATTATAACAGACATAGATGTTGATGAAGGGCACATTAGTCAAGAAAGCCTGGAGCAGCACATAATTTAAAAAACTGCCTCAGGCTGTGGGAATTTATTTCTTTTCCTCCCGTTTAATGGTTACGGTGACATTGCCGTCCTTGTCCTTAATGATACAACTTCCATCTTCCTTGAATTCAATATCTTCCCCAAGATGTTGATGATACTTGGCGGTAACTATTGCCTTGCTCTTTTGAAGCAGAACGTCCGAAGGAAGGGCGACCTTCCCATTTGTAAGAACGGAAACCGTTTCTCTATTGGGACCGACAAGGGTATTTTTGGAAAGATACAGGATATATGTATAGTGAGCTTTCAGATCAGCCCACATTGTATCATCCCACTCATGATGTTCAAAGGTGACAACTTGGACATCATTTGTATCGTCATCTGTACGCGGCATCGTTTCAATGGTTTTTGAAGTCATATCGTATCGCTCCCCTTCCCTGAAATCGACGACCGTTTCCCGAGAAAGCTCCTTGTGATATACATGATGAATGACGATACCTATCCTGCCCGGCGGGACTGCTATTGTTTTCCCGTTCCAATCAGCGAATGAGGCTGTAGCAAGTCCCCAGGGCGTGAAGCTGTATATTGCCTTTGCTGCCGCTGTGCCTGTTGAGTATTCCTTCATCACCGGCTTTTGGATCGACTCCTCTCCCTGCGACGATTGATCAGTCCTGAATCCTTTAACGGAGCTTGTGATGTAGTTGGCGCTCAGTTCTTCCTCATTGATGAGGGCATGAGGAGCCCCTTCTTGTAAAGTGGGGTGCTTGTATTGCCACTCCATCGCAGAAGCACAACCCAGGCAAATGACAAGTGCAAAACAGCATAGGGCCTTCAAGTAGTGCATCGTAACCTCCGTTTAAGATAGTAATATATTAGGGACAGACAATCATTTCCCTAAAGTTGTAAGTCTGTCTATTTAATTTAGGTAAAGCCTTACTCCTGGTTTTGCTGAATCGCTGATAGGCTGAATACCGGGGATGTATTTACCGATATAGGCCATTATATATCGGCCATTGAATAACTGGAAATCGGCGAGCCTAACCTTCCACTCGATAAAGCCATTACCAATTCCTACATAATCAGCAGGATATGGCACATTTAGCTGGGAATTGCCCCGGACACCTATCCATGACCTCCATGCACCATTTTGAAAAATAGCTAAAGCAAGATAATCGCCTTCAACTCCTGCGTTACCAGCCACAGGGACTGCTTCAAAGGTGTATTGGGCCTGTTCAGTGGGATTGCCGTCATTCAGCGTGAACATGATGTAGAGAAATTCATCATCCCTTGCGAGGTATACCCCTTTTAAGTCTGTGCCTACAAAATTAGCCCCCGGATCTTCATCGTTGAGTTTATCGACATAAGCCGGTTGGATTAATGTCCAGTCATCCATGCTGCCGTCTATCTTGATAGCTGCCCGCGGAACGATGAAATTGCCTACTCCATTTCCACCTCCGTTTCCAGTCGGCAATTTAACTTTAGATTCGGCAACCATTTTCGCTGTCAGATTAACACTACCCGCACCATATTCGTTGTCATCGCTACCCATCGCAACCCCTCCCAGGGTTTTTATGGTAGCACTGCTCAAAATCCCTCCTGTAGCCTTCCCCTGGATCTGACCAACGAACTGGGTTTCTTCATCCTGAAACCGGAATAAGAATCTGAGATCATTTCCTGCATAAAAATACATGTATCGGGTTTCTTGCTCTCCCCCGCTGTTATTAGAGTAAATAGAAATTTCAAACTTTTCTTCGTCTGGATTCCAGGACTCAATTTTTATATACCCAGAGCTTTTTTCAGTAACGCTCCTGAAATTATATCCGTCAAAAACAACACCTTTTTTTGTCATTTGAAAACTGAACCATTTCCCCTCCCACTGACTCATGTCCGGTGCTGCATAAGCAACTCCTGCGATAAAAATTCCAAGAAGCAAGACAATTCCCAAGACGAAACCAGTTTTCTGTAAATGCATTTTCTCTCTCCTTTAATGGCTATTTGAAGGCATATTATAGCAAAAGCTGTGTTGGGGAATACCAATTAGAGGAAGTAATTTTTTGTATGCCCCTTTTGAAAGGTTTGTATCCGCATGAACTTTTGCTCTCCATCAGGATCTACTGAGGTGTTTGTAACAGGTCATCTGTCCTGTTTGTTTTCAAAGGTAGTGTTGACTGCTCAAAAAAAGGCGATCGGGCGTGCATGTTTGAACAGGGAATAATCGATGTCGATGATTTTCTGCGGTGTTCATAACTATGTGAACTGTGGTGCTCCACGGCGGCTCCTTGTTGCGTTGAGTTCAGGAAGGATTGTTGCCAAAAGCGGCTTCTCTGAAAAGTACAACTTTCGCCTCAGTCTCCCTAAGGAGGGAAAGCAATTTAAGGCTTTTTTAGGAGAAGCTTTCTTTGTCTTTCGGGCAGCCTCTTTGAACCTTCCCTGAGAGTAAGCCCAGAGGCTCTGTCCTTTATTCTCATTAGGAAATCGAATGCTGCTTCGGGATCTGCTTTGGATATCTCCCTGATGCACCAGCCGATAGCCTTCCTGATGAAAAATTCTTTTTCCGAAGCCATCCTTTCAGCAAAATCGTAGAAATATTTTCTGTCTCCCTCGCCCTTTCTGAACATGAGTATTTGCGAAATAAGTGAGGCGCGCTTTATCCAAAAATTCTCTGACTTGCTCCATTTTTTTAGAAATGCATAGGCTTTCTTATCCTTCTCAAGCACTGCGCCAACCAGATGGATTGCGATATCGTCAACCAAATCCCACGTGGGCGATTCCATAAGCATTTTTTCAAGCATGGGAACAATACCGATATCAAGAAATTCCGGGAAGAACTGTAATAACCTGAGAGCAAGCCGCTTTTCGTCGTGGTACTGGGAAGCCCAAAGTTTTCTTGCAAGCTCAATAACAAGTTCGTTGCCGGCCCCCGGATTTTCCTTTCTGAATTCCTTGGCCACCTTATCCGCATAAGGAAGTGACGTACCAAAGAATTTGAAAGGACTTTTCAGATAGCGTTTAGCCTGCACAGCTCTTTCGGAGCTACCGCCGGATTCCATCTTCTCTCTGAAGATAGAAAGGTATACGGGAACAGCCTTCATGGATTGTGTTTCCTTTCCCATCTGTGACTCTTCATCATTATACTACCTATTTTCTGCAAGATTTCAGAAGTAATCTACTACCAGATAACTTGCTTTGCAAATCTCTCTTACAGGAAGGAAGATTTGGATATGGGATATGATTCATAATGGTTGACAAAGATATAGAGATTTTGGACTTGTATTATATGTTTATATTTGAAAAACGATTGTTCTCTAAAAGTAAACAAGGAATAATTATTTTTATTGACATATAAAAATTATTGACATATTATTTTCTTAAGTGTTGTTTGATTTTCTATCAACAACAAGAAAGGCAGGTGAAAGCGTTTATGCCAGTAAAGAAAAAAGCTGCTGCAAAAAAGAAGACCGCAAAGAAGAAATAAGATTCCTTTAACACGCACACACTTTTTTTAGGCTGGAGAAGAGATTCTTCAGCCTTTTTTTATGGTCTTCTCTTCTTGCGGTCTTTAGGTATTATGAAACTCCATTCCTGAGAAAATTTCAAGGTAATTTTGTAACTCTCTGTAAATTATCGATTAATTAACGGTACGGATATTGCTTAATTCAGTTGAAATGTTGCATTGTGGCAAGAAACTTAGTGTCTCAGGTTACCCTTTACACCTCCTTCAAGCTACGTGGGTAAACTACCGAATTCCCATAGCTGGACTTTAACCAGCGAGTCATACGTTTTACACGGCATACCCTACACACAAACGTTTTCAGGTGAACTGAGATTTCCTTACTTTCTTCATCGAATGTGCACGTTGGATGATTATCGTTTTATGCTGGATACGGTTG
>JALHSV010000350.1 GCA_022865525.1 Thermodesulfovibrionales bacterium | reverse complement strand
GGTAACGTTGATCCGTTCTTCTCCTTCTCAGAAAGAGATCTCCCTTGCACGGGAACTCGAAGCACAGAAGTATCTCGCTGATGCATGGACATTCAGAAGGTAATATAAATTTCTTCTTACCTGATGAAGGGAATAGTGTTTGAGCGGATTTTTTTGCTGATATTCGATTGTAAATTCATATGAAAATCAAGAGGCAAAAACCTCGGAGTCTTGATCCCGAAAGCATTCGGGATCGGGACGAGAATGAGCAAGAATACTATTCCCTTCATCAACTGTACCGATCCTTATCATACATTGCAATGCTATAATGACTTCATGTATGTCTATGTAAACGGAAAGATTGTTCATGCAAGAGAAGCGTTCATCTCGGTCTTTGACCATGGCTTCCTTTACGGAGATGGAATCTACGAGACATTGCGGGTATATGACGGTGCTGTCTTCAAGCTTGCTGAACATCTCATAAGGCTTTTTCGTTCTGCTTCCCTGATAGGCCTTTCGATTCCCCTTAATATCGACCATTTGAAAATTGCGATTTACGAGACCCTGATTGCCAATGCACTCAGGAACGCCTATGTTCGACTAACTGTCTCGCGGGGGAAAGGTTCCATCGGCCTTGACCCGGACCTCTGTCCTGAACCAACAATCGTTATCTTTGCCCAGGAATTCAAGGAATACCCGAAGGAATTCTATAAGAATGGGATTCATCTGATTATTTCGGCAACCCGGAGGAACTACAAAAAGGCTGTTAGTCCTCAAATAAAATCCCTGAACTTTCTCAACAATATCCTCGCGAAGATGGAAGCAAAGAAAAAAAATGCCCTTGAAGCTGTCATGCTTAATGTGCATGGCAAACTCACTGAAGGCTCTGTCAGTAATATTTTTTTCTATAAGGAAAGGACACTCTGCACGCCGTCGCTTGAGTGTGGAATTCTTGATGGAATAACGAGGGGGATGATTATCGATCTCGCCCTGAGAGAGGGCATTCAGGTGAATAAGGGGCAATTCACCAAAAAAGATATGTATTCTGCAGAAGAAGTCTTCATAACCAATACAACCATGGAGGTTATGCCGGTATCACAGGTTGATGATCAGCGATATATTGTTGGGAATGGTGCAAAATTTCTCCGCACAATCTATCAACAGGAAGTGAAAGCCTATATCGCAGAGGTAAAAGCAAAAGGCCCTTCCCTCTGGGCAGAAAATGAGTAGAGTCGTCGTATTCTGACAATCTGCTAAAAAATGATTTTTTGTCATTGCGAGCGAAGCGTGGCAATCTCAATCCCATGGTAGAGATTGCTTCGTCGTCCCGAATGCTTTCGGGACTCCTCGCAATGACATCTAAAAAGCTTTTTTATCAACCTGCGAAACGATATGGAGGCCCAGAATTACAGATGTCTCGCGATACGCCCTTTCTGCTCAATAATTTCATACATGAATTTCTCAGGCTTTCTTCCAAAACAGGTCCCCAGGCTCTCGAATATCGCAATCTCACTTACGTTCACTTCTCTCCGCTTTATGACTTC
>JALHSV010000349.1 GCA_022865525.1 Thermodesulfovibrionales bacterium | reverse complement strand
CCCCTGCCTCTGACAAGCCTCGGCAATATGTTTGAAATCACGCTGGAGTCCGCCAAAGGGAAAGTATTGAAAGAGACAAAAAGCCAGATTCACGGTAATTTCTTACGTCCTTTCTTAATCCAATCCTGCATGGCCTTTCTCCTGATGTCCGCAAGGTCAATTCCCATTTTGATCTCGTCAGGCAGGCATGCGCTATATGCAGGAAAGAATGCTGATTCCACCCATTGTTCGGCCCCGATTTCGAGCCCGAAGCGATAAAACCTTTTCAGGTCCTTGCTGATGCCTTTCAAGGATGGACCCGGATAAAGCCTGGACTGATCAAGGTCGATCAGGAAAAATGCATAGCCATTGGGCTCTTTCTGCACCAGGATATTCGGCCATTTAAGATCTCCGTGGACAGCGCCTTTCACGTGCCATCCTGCGATTGTCCCGGCAAGAAGCTGCAGCAAGGCATGGTTTTCCTGAAAAACCCCCTTTTTATATATGTTCCACAGACTCTCTGCATTTTCTACCACACGTGAGAGGTAAAATGCATCGCGCTTTCTGAATGACGATCTCATAAAGGTTAGCGGCTCCGGAACAGGAAGCCCCTTTTTATAAAGACTGAGACTTCTCTCCCAGAGCCTTTTTGCTCTGTCGTTAGAAAACTGATGGATGAGGAAATCAAAGAATCCCCGGTAATTGAATCTTTTGACAAACAGATCATGAGGGAGGCCGAAATCATTGCCTTTGATGATGCCGGCTGTGGTTGTACCATCCTGTTTTTTCAGTTCAAATGATTTACTGTTATCTACGACGGCATTTAAATTATCAGGCAGTGGCAATGTGCGGTTTAGTAAATTTCGGTTTATTTCAAAAGACATCCTCATGGTTCATAACTACAGGACAATCACGCTGTTTCATTCCTTACGTGCTTTTTTATTATATACTACAGAATTATGTATTGATAACAGATGTTCTTGAAAACAGAGAACATTCTACATACTCTATCCTTGATGATATTTCATAAGCAAAACCACATTGCCACGGATTGTCTTCTCATCCTGTTCATTACGGCAGTTATTTATCTCCCGCTGCTCGGTATCCCGGCATGGGACGGAAACGAACCAATACGGGTCATTATTGCTAAAGGTATGCTGGAGAAAGGTAACTGGATGATTCCCCTGCTGCACGGAAATCCTTATTTCACAAAACCTCCTTTAATGAACTGGCTCATAGCAGCAAGTGGAAGTCTTTTCGGCATGGTGAATGAATGGACTTCCAGGCTGCCATCTGTTGTCGTGGTATTCCTGACAGGCATTTCAGTCTATTTCCTGACATCGAGATGGCTGAGCAGAGAGGGCAGCCTTTTGGCTTCCATCTCAACGCTGAGCATGGTGGAGTTAATCGCAAAAGGAAGGACAGCAGAAATAGACAGCCTTTTCATCTTCCTGGTTGTTCTGATCTTGCTGGTCTGGATAAATGGATACGCGAGACAGTGGAAACCTGCTGTGCTCTGGGGCATTTCATTAACACTTACCGGTATCGGATTCCTTGCAAAGGGGCCGCAGCTCATAGCCTATTTTTATTTGACGGTCTTCGGATACCTCCTGGTAAAGAAAAGACTGAGATTCTTCTTCTCTCTATCTCACGTACTCGGCATCCTCTGTTTTCTCCTTGTACTTGTCATATATATCTCATTTGTCTTGCAATGGGTACCGTTTGATAAATACATGAAGATGTGGATAAGCCAGATAACCGAACGGGCCGAGACCAAACATTCCCTTTCATTCCTTGGACACCTTGTTTCATACCCATTCGAGGCAGTCTTTTCCTTTCTGCCTTATACTCTGTTGCTTTTACCGTTGGTCATCTATAGAGATTTACGGAGAACAGCAAAAGAGGTTTTG
>JALHSV010000348.1 GCA_022865525.1 Thermodesulfovibrionales bacterium | reverse complement strand
TGTTGAGGTGATGGAAGAGGTTCCCTTTTACAAGAAGCAAATGAGAATCGCTCTCAGAAACAATGGAAGGATAGACCCGACTGATATTCATCAGTACATAGCTGTCGGCGGGTATTTAGCTGCCGAAAAGATGTTTTCTGTAATGGAACCCCAGCAGGTCATTGAAGAAATCAAGAAGGCGAACCTGAGAGGAAGGGGTGGCGCAGGATTTCCGGCAGGTGTGAAATGGGAACACACAAAGAGATCTCCGCATCCGGTTAAGATAGTTATTGCAAATGGCGACGAAGGCGACCCCGGTGCATTTATGGACAGGTCGATTATGGAGGGCGACCCTTACAGTTTACTTGAGGGGATGCTTATATGTGCGTATGCGATTCATGCAAGGTATGGCATCATTTATGTCCGTCATGAATACCCGCTTGCAGTAAAACATTTACGTGCCGCAATCAGACAGGCTGAGGAAACAGGACTGTTGGGAAGAAACATCCTCGGCAAAGGGTTTGATTTTATCGTCCATATCAGAGAAGGGGCCGGCGCTTTTGTATGCGGAGAGGCTACAGCACTTGTTGCCTCAATCGAAGGGAACAGAGGGTTTCCCCACGCACGGCCGCCAAGGGTTTCCGAGGCCGGAGGCGGACCATGGGGGTATCCGGCCAACCTGAACAATATCGAAACTTATGCGTGCGTTCCGCCCATTATCGAAAAAGGAGCGGACTGGTTTTTGGGGATAGGAACCCACGGATCGCCTGGAACCAAGGTTTTTTCCCTTACGGGCAAAGTAAAAAATACGGGACTGGTTGAGGTGCCAATGGGGATAACCCTGAGGGAGATAATCTTTGATATCGGAGGGGGGATCATCGGCAATAGGAAATTCAAGGCGGTGCAGACCGGGGGACCTTCCGGCGGTTGTATCCCCGAGCAGTACCTTGACCTCCCGGTGGATTTTGATTCTCTCCTGAAGGTCGGTTCCATCATGGGCTCAGGAGGAATGGTCGTCATGGACGAAGACACCTGCATGGTGGACATTGCAAAGTTTTTCCTTTCCTTTACCCAGGCCGAATCGTGCGGTAAATGTCCTCCCTGCAGAATAGGCACCTATCAAATGCTGCAGATACTCGAGAAGATAACAGATGGGAAAGGCGAAGAGGGTGATATTGGGGAACTCGAGAGGCTTGGTCATCTCGTCATAGCTGGATCTCTTTGCGGTCTCGGAAAGAGTGCTCCAAATCCTGTTCTGACAACCATAAGGTATTTCCGGGATGAATACGAAGAGCATGTAAAGGAACACTACTGCAGAGCAAAGGTATGCAATATCGGTATATTCGTTATCAATCAGGATGAGTGCATCCTCTGTGGCCTTTGCAAACAGGCATGTGCTTTTGGAGCAGTAAAGGAAACTCGGAGAAGTTTTTTTATTGAACAGGATACCTGCATGAAATGCAGGGCGTGCTATTCTGCATGCCCTGTGCATGCAGTAAAAAATATAAAGAAAACCTATGAACGACTTGAAGAAGAACTGAGATTGCCTTCTGAAAAATTAGAATTTATTGAAAGGAGGCGTAAGATGACGCTCAAGGATATTTTAGAATCAAGACCGTATGAAATTATTTCGATCAACAAGGATCATACTGTTGCAGATGCAGTCAGTCTGATGGGAGAGAAGAATATCAGCGGATTATTCGTGGTTGACGAAAACAATAAATTAGCGAGTATCTTTACGGAAAGGGATATTGTTCGATGTGTTTACAATACTATTCCGACAACCGAAAAACTCGAAAACCTCATGATGCGCGAATTAATAACGTTCGACCCTTCAACCGAGGTAAGCACTGCCATATC
The DNA here is from genome assembly GCA_022865525.1 of Thermodesulfovibrionales bacterium. GTDB lineage: Bacteria > Nitrospirota > Thermodesulfovibrionia > Thermodesulfovibrionales > SM23-35 > JALHSV01. The sequence goes on along the minus strand of JALHSV010000348.1, from coordinate 2,466 downwards.
GATCGCATCGAGGAAAAAGATCAGACATCTGCCGGTTGTCGAAGGCAAAACAATAATCGGCATGGTCACATTCAGAGATTTAGTCTCCTATCTGCTTCCGGAAATATGCTTTATGGCAGATACGATGTATTAAGGCTGGCATATGTCAAGTCAGAAGGAAAGGACAACCGGGGAGCTTATCGAAGAGGCAGAACAGAAACAGTGTCCTGCCCAGAAGGCTTCATGCTATGTCGAAGCATTTCTGAAAGAACTCATGTGCGGCAAGTGTTTTCCATGCTCCTTTGGTACCCATGAGTCAGCAATCATCCTTCGCGATATTATTGCCGGGAGAGGCACACAAGCTGATCTCCCTGCTTTAACGCAGATTGCAGAGGTATTGACCGTTGCTTCACGGTGTAAGAAAGGGAAAGATACCGGGCAGTTTATCCTCGATTTACTTAAGACAGGCGCTTTTCCCGAACATATCGAGGGAAGGTGTTCTGAGCATGAGTGTAGCCTCTTGAGTGAGTACAGGATTGTTCCTGAAAGATGTATCATGTGCGGAGAGTGTCAAGTTGTATGCAAAGTTCACGCAGTTATCGGGGAGAAGAAAATTGCTTATTTGAGCGGTTATGTGCCGTTTGAGATTGTTTCGAAGAGATGTACACGATGCGGTGAATGCCTCAGGGTATGTCCGAATGAGGCAATCATCGTAGTAGACAAAAAGGATGTTATTGAGGTTGGTGTTTCATGAGAAGTCGCCATAAGGCCAAGGGGAGGTATACGTGGGAAATACAGTGAAACTTACCATTGACGGCAAAACTGTTCAGGTTCCTGAGGGCTTGAACATCATCGATGCATCAGAGCTTGCCGGGGTTCACATACCGAATCTCTGTTATCTCAAAGGCATGAAAGGCATAGGAGCATGCAGGCTCTGCCTTGTAGAAATAGAGGGACTGAAAGCCCCGATTATAGCATGCAACACAAAGGTCAAAGAAGGCATGGTAATCAGAACGAAGACTGATAGCATTCAGGAAGTGAGGAAGTTTGTTATCGATCTCCTTCTTTCGATGCACCCCCTCGACTGCATGACGTGCACAAAAGCAGGGGTATGCAACCTCCAACAATATGCCTATGATTTCGGTTTGAAGGAATCTTCTTTCAGCCGGAAATATTTCGGTTATCCCACTGATGAGGCGAATCCCTTTATTAAAAGAGACCCTGAATACTGCGTTCTCTGCGGGCGTTGCGTTAGGGTCTGCAAAGAGCAAGGGACAAATGTCCTTGAGTTTATGGGAAGAGGTATTGAATCGAAGGTTATCACTGCCGGCGACAGGCCTTTGCAGGAATCAGTATGCACATTCTGCGGAAGCTGTGTGGATGCCTGTCCTGTGAATGCTTTACTCGAATCAGGCCGCTCGCGCAAGGGCAGGGAATGGGAATATGAGAAAATACAATCTGTATGTCTCTTATGTGGTAACAGCTGTGATATTACTGTCAGCACAAAAGACGGCAGGATACAGAAGATCAAGGCAGGTGCGCAGGCAGGCTCTGCTGAGCGTTATATCTGTGCCTACGGGAGATTCGGTTTTGACTGTATCGAGGCTGATACCAGGTTAACAACACCGATGAAAAGAATAAACGGTGAACTCAAAGAAACTACATGGAAAGACGCTCTTGATATCGTTGCAGGTCAACTGAAGCAAGCGGGCAGGGAGACGGGATTTATCAGCGTTGCAGGGATTACGAATGAGGATGCCCTGGCCCTGAAAAAGCTGGCAAAGAATATCGTGAGAACAAAAAACTTTGATACCACCATGAGTCTCTACGCAGACAGTGATATTTTCATAAAGTCACAGAAGGCAGATATTGATCTGGCAGATGTTATCGTGATGGTTGATTTGAGTCCGTCACAGTGGCAGAGGATTCTGCCGGCCCTCGATGCCTCTGTGAGAAGAAGGGTTGAACGGGGTGCACGGCTTATTGTCATCAATTCGTCGGAAAGCAAAATCGGTGAAGTTGCAACGGTAAATCTGAAGGGGAATGTCATATCCATTTTGAAGCGCATTGCAAAGTCCCTCTTAGCAAAAGGAATGAAAGCGGATAAAAAGTTCAGGACGTCTGTAGAGAATGCAGAAGTGACGGAAGAGATCGAAAAGGCAGCAACCCTTATTGTTGAAGCGCACGAACCCCTCATATTTTCTTCTCCCTCCTTTTTTGAAGCGTCAGCCAATATCTCACTGTTGAAAGGAAAGATTGTAGCCGTTCCCCTTGAAAGCAATGCAAAGGGTGTTTCCCTGATGGGCCTGATTTCAGAAGGGAGGTCCTATCAGGAAATCATAAACGGAGGGATGAAGGTCCTCTATGTGGTTGGTGAAGTGCCGCTCAATCAACGACCGAATGCGGATTTCCTCATCGTGCAAAACTCACATATGACAACACTTGCCAAGCATGCAGATGTTGTGCTTCCATCGGCAGCTTTTTTCG
>JALHSV010000347.1 GCA_022865525.1 Thermodesulfovibrionales bacterium | reverse complement strand
GGAACGATTTCTGCAGCAACTACATCCCTGATATACTCCTCAAGCGGCAGTTCATTGATAATGTAAAGGCCGTTCTCACCCTTCCATACATCGATATTCCCGGCATACCGTGAGCCCATCACAAGGAGTTCACCCTGCATGGTCCCGAGTTTCTCGATTCTCTCATTCTTGGATGGCAAATTTGGATAGACTTCATTAACAATAAGTACCTTAATCGTGTTCGCACAGGAAGCTGAAACGGATAGGAAAAAATATAAATTCCATAAGGTAAGGATAACGATAAAAGCAGTGAATGATTTCAAGATTTGATTTTTGCATATTCCCATTTTCACTATCTCCTCCCGAGAAGCCAGAAAACAAGGGTGATAATTACACTTATGATGATGCTTGTTGCAAGGGGAAAATAAAAAGTATAATTCTTCTTCTGAATAAGAATATCTCCCGGCAGCCTGCCTATCCAGGGGATCTTCCCTGAAAAGAGCAGCAACCCTCCAACAGCGATGACGATGACCCCCAGAACGATAAGAAATTTCCCTAAATAGTGTATCCTGTCAGTCATAATGCTCCGTGTTTTTTTATTCCCTGTCTATTGTCTGCTATCTGCTGTCTACTGTCTTTTTGATGTATCTTTCCATTTCAGAATAAATACAACCACAGTATTTCTGCCGGTAAAGGCCAAGTTCCTTTGACCGTTTCATGCCTTCCTGCCATCCCGGCCTGAAATCTTCAGCATAAAAGGGGATAGCGTACTTTTTTCCTGCTTCGTTCCCAATGCGCATTATGATATCAAATTTCTGATACGGACTGACAAGGAGAGAGGTTGTGAAGCCGTCGAGCCCCATGCGCTTTGCTGTTCCGGCTGTTTCTTCAAGCCTCATGGTATAGCAGACGGAACATCTGTTATCCTCATCATGCACAACCGCTCTCACGAATTCTTTCAGTCCGTAGTTGTCGGCATATTCGATGTCGAGACTCCACTCTTTCTGGAGTCGCTGGAGTGATTCGAGGCGCATTGCATATTCGGTATACGGATGGATATTCGGATTAAGCCAGAATCCCCTGACATCGATATTTCTTGAGAAAAGGGTCTGCAGAGGATATAAACAGCAGTTGGAACAGCAGATATGCATGAGAAGCTTCATCGCTACGAATCTCGTTTGCCTTTGCTTCCTTCAAAAAGACTGATCTCACGTTTATGTGATATGGCAAGGTGTGAGAACGCTTTTTCGGTGGCCTTTCTGCCCTGAGACGTCCTGATAACGAACCCTGTCTTCAATAGATATGGTTCAACAACATCAATCAGGACATCGGTTTCTATCTGCAGCGTGGACGCAAGCGCTTCGATACCAGCCGGACCGCCTTTATAGTTGAGAATGATGGTCCTTAGGAGCTTTCTGTCTGTCCCGCCCAGCCCGGACTCATCTATTCCCTCCAATGCCAGTGCTTCCCCGGCAACTGATAGTGTTATCTTTCCCTGCGCCCTCACTTGCGCATAATCGCGCACACGCTTGAGGAGCCTGTTCGCAACCCGCGGGGTGCCTCTTGCCCTGCGGGCTATTTCGTAAACTCCGTCAGGGTCAATCGGGATATCCAATATCGATGCGGAACGTTTTACGATGAGGATCAGGTCACTCTCATCGTAAAAATCAAGATCCCGTGTGATGCCGAATCGCTCTCTCAGAGGAGAGGACAGGAGTCCGGACCGGGTTGTTGCACCAATCAGCGTGAATGGTTCGAGCCTGTACCGGTGAGTCCGTGCATGCACGCCTTTGTCAAAAATAAAATCAACGGCAAAGTCTTCCATGGCCGGATAGAGGAATTCCTCAACAATCTTCGGGAGTCTGTGTATTTCATCGATAAAGAGAATGTCGCCTTTCTCGAGATGGGTAAGAATTCCCATGAGATCCCCGCCCTTTTCCAGGGCAGGACCTGAAGAGGTGATAATTTTTGTTCCCATCTCGTTTGCAATGATATGTGCCAGGGTTGTCTTCCCGAGACCGGGTGGCCCGTTGAAGAGAACATGATCCAGGGATTCTTTCCTCTGCAATGCTGCTTCAATGGCTATGTTCAGTGTTTCAACGATGTTCTGCTGTCCTATATACTCTGACATACGTCCCGGGCGGAGGGAAAAATTCAGTTCGTCATCCTGGGGACTTTTTTCCTTGAGAATGTCAGGGAGCTGATTCGCCTCTTCGTGTATCATGTCTTCTGGCCCCGGTAAACTTCCTCGAACAATTCCTCGGAAGAACATATGCGCGGATTTCTTTTCATTGCCTCTTCAATCATCTTGCGGGCTTCCAGGTGTTTATGGCCGAGCTGGGTTACAAGGACATTTTCCACTTCATTCCGGAAATCCTCTGTGACTTCAGGCGCCGCTTCAACTTCGGGCATTAACGCATATTTTGCAACCTTACCCTTGAGCGTTGCAATGATCTTTTCGGCTTTCCTTTCCCCGATGCCTTTCAACTGCTTCAAGGCCTTCGTATCCTTATCTTCAATCGAACAGGCTATTTCTCTTACCGATGTTGTGAGTGCTTTGACTGCTGCTGAGGGGCCGATATCTTCCACCGATATAAAGAGCTCGAAGAATTCTTTATCGAGGGGTGACTGAAATCCGACGAGCACAGGTTTCGGTTGCCGCTCCGTCTGATTATAGGAAACGTAGAGTTCCAATGCAGTGCCCTCAGCGTTCTCCCGTTTGATCTTCTTCATCACAAAGGCCGGTATCAATATTTCGTACCCTATACCATTGACAATGAGCGTTATCCTGTCATCGTGGGCATAGCTTTTCTGAACTATCCCTTTGAGATAGGAGATCACCGTTTTCCTCCTGACCCATTCCTGTAAAACGCGGTCAAAGCGATCGCAAGTGCATCAGAGGCATGCGATGAACGTATGTCGTTGACCTTCAGCAATTTCTTGACAGCTGCTTTCATCTGCAGTTTGCCTGCACCGCCGTATCCTGCCAATGCATTTTTTACTTCTCTGGGAGTAAGCTCGATTATGGAGATGTTATGGGTAAACACAGCCAGATATATAATACCCAATACGCCGCCTAATAAGATACCTGCTCGGGGATATCTCACAAGCGAAAAAACATTCTCAACAGCTATCAAATCCGGATGGAGGGAATGAATTATCGTGTCGAGATCGGTGTGGATCTGAAATAGTCTCCGTGAGATATGATCCCGCGGAGAGGTCTTGATGAAACCGCACGTGAGGAGGGAGGGGGCAGCATTGTCACAGTGAATCCCACCGTATCCTGTCGCTGTCAGACCTGGGTCGATCCCGAGGATAATCATCGCATATACATGATACTTATTTTTTCCTCGGAACCTCAAAAAGGATTTCTTCAACCATCTGGCAAACGACATGCCCGAGCGTTATGTGGGTCTCCTGAATCCGGGGGGTACTATCAGAGGGTACAATAAAAGCATACTGTGCCTTTGATGCGAACTTCTCACCTTTGAGGCCGGTAAAAGCAACGGTCACCAGCCTCTTTTTCTTTGCGACATCCATCGCCTTCAGGATATTCGGGGAACTCCCGCTCGTACTCATCGCAATGACAACATCTCCTTCTTCAGAGATTGCTTTTAATTGCTTTGCGAACACCTCAGAAAAATCATAATCATTGGCTATTGAAGTTATCACCGCCATGTCGGTATTGAGGGCTATAGCCGGAAGTCCCGGGCGTTCCCTTTTAAATCTGTTGATAAACTCTGCTGCGATATGCGAGGCATCGGCGGAACTTCCACCGTTGCCGAAAAGAATCAGTTTTTTCCCGTCAGTAAAGGCACCTGCAATGACCTTTGAAACCTCATAAATTCTGTCGATATTTTTTTCATCAAGGAATTTTTCTTTAACCTGTATGCTTTCTTCGAATGCCCTGCGAATTTTATCTTTCATGGTAGTCTGATTTCCTCTTGTTCGTGTGTAGACACTTTTTTTCTTTAGAGTAACCCAATCAAAAATTCAAGTCAACTTTTTCACTTTTAGGCAACACACCGAGCATAACTATCAACGAATTTGACTTTTATTGTCAATAAATAATTCCTTCACTTCGTTCAGGATGACATTGAGACAAGAATCGGGACTGTCCCCGGCTAATAAGAATATATGGAGGGAAAAATGGAAAAGTACGTTTCATTTGTTCCGGTGGAATTCATTGAAAGAAAGATTTTGCAGATTAGAGGCTATAAGGTTTGCTTGATATTAGTGATTATTACTGGTACAAATATGTATGTCAATAGGGAAACATCAAGCCATAGAAGGAGAATAAATACCGGATTGTGGGGAAGGTAATTATCGAAGAGAAGAGGTGTAACGAGGGTTAATGCCACGCGTCTTCGATAACATAGAACAGCATCTTCTTTCCGCTCTTCGTGATACTCTTAATGTTTCTGATCGTGCTGATTTCTGCGTAGGATATTTCAATCTC
>JALHSV010000346.1 GCA_022865525.1 Thermodesulfovibrionales bacterium | reverse complement strand
TCCTTCCATGCAACCCTGTCCAAAAGCTTAAAGAGCATTCTCGCCGAGGGATGCCAGCTCCACCACAGGTTATATGCGATGTCGGCAAGTCCAGAAATTCTTTCGGGCAGATGCGGGAATTTCTCTTTCATATCGCTGTGCTCCTGGCGTCCATATACTGATTATACTCCTCTTTGTTCAGAACCAAAAATATATTTATGAAGCTGGGGATTCAGGCGTGCAGGGAGTTTATCCCCGATCATCCACCGTGCGAGATCCTCCGGACGGATAAAATCGAATGCAGGCGCAATCAGGAGCTTGCATTTCTGTGACAGATCGAATGTGTGAATGGTGTTTTTCGTCCACTCATAATCATCCCTGTTTGTGATGACGAACTTTACTTCATCATGCTTCCCGATCTCATCGAGATTTGAAAAGTCCATTCTGTCGCTCATTCCGCTGCCGGGTGTCTTTATGTCAAGGATAATAACTGCCCTCCTGTCGATCCCTTTTATGCTGAGTGATCCGTTCGTCTCGATTAAAACCGTGCGTCCTTCTTCAATAAGCATCTGTATTACATGATATACCTCTTCCTGGAGCAAGGGTTCTCCCCCGGTGATCTCAACAAGATTCAGTCCTGCATTCCTGACTTTTCGTATCACCTCTTCTTTTGAAAGCTCATGTCCTTCTTCATATGCATACACGGTATCACAGTATGAGCATCTGAGATTACATCCGGTGAGCCGCACAAAAGTGCATGGAAAGCCCGCAAAACTGGATTCTCCCTGTATGCTGGTAAATATTTCGCATATTTTCACTTGAGACTCACCTCCGCTCTTTTGGTTGTTTATCGTTTAACTTTTAGTTTTATTAGTAATCTCAAAATTGAATTGACATTGATTAAAAAATCTCCCTCTATGAGCCGTTGGCTCCGAGCCATAGGCCTTTCCCCTCTTTGCCATCCTTCGGCAAGCTCAGGATGACAAATGTCATGGTGAGCCTGTCGAACCATCCCCTCCCTTTGGCAAAGGGAGGTTAGGAGGGATTTTACATTCCTGCTCATAGCTGAATCATGTAAAAATCACTTTGTTCTATTATATAATGATTGAGGAGATTGCAGAATGGCTACACCCGTACAGGTAGATGTTCCCCCGCACTACGAAATCCTCCGGGATATTGTAAAAGATTATCCCGGCATCCTGAGTGCTGCCGACCCGCTTTTCCGCGAACTGAGCTGTGAGCACTGGGATTGGTCAGCCATTATCAGGGAGATGCGCGCCTATGCCCTGAAAAACTTTTATCTGCACGACCATCACGAAAGGGGCAGTGATGCGATCAGGCTTATCGCTGATGTCTTTCTTGACGGAGTCGAAAATCCCGACATCTCCGTCCAGCAGGCTGCAGGCGAAAGTCTCATTTTCTATCTTGAAAAGATCCTTATCGACAGCCATAACGATCTTCGAAAATATGCCTCACTTTTTCAGTACTGCTTCACACGGCTCCATCAGCTCCGGGAAAATTCTTTTTTCATCCTTGTCACCAATCCCCACCAGATCAAAAAGCTCGGTCAGATTATCCTCGGAAAAAAGCCCGATGGAGTCGATATTAAGGTATTCAATGAACTGCTTATCAGATACCTATCTGCAACCTTTGAATATTGGCTCAAGCAGGATAATCCGTTTCAATGGTTCAAAAAGGAAACACGGAACACACTGGGCAGGGAACAGGCAACCATGCTTGAAGAGCTGTTTTATCCGGTATCTCATGCACACCTGAAGGCATTAATTCTTCACCTGAAAGATTTTGAAAAGATCGATGATCAATACTCCCGGTTGCAGCATCTCATCTCGTTGCCGGGCTATATGCAATTGGTTAAATTCTATGAGGAACTCTCCGGGAAATTAGCCGTCACCGGTGATGCATACGCGGATCTCAGCATCACAATGCTGTACCTCCTCAGGATCATGGAGATGAAAGGTCTTTCGAGTATCCACGAAAATACCCTCAGGGAAATGAATCGGACGATCTCCCGCATGATAAGGATCGGAGAACCCGAGCAGATAAAAATTGGCATCGCTGACTGTATGACCGTATTAAAGAGCAGTTTTAGGATATTCCCTGAAACGGCATTATACTCAATTCAGATCATTGGGAATGAGCTCTACAGAAAAGAGGTCAGCAGCCTTGTCGAGTGGTATTTGCAAAAGGTCATATCGACAGGTTTTCAGTATCCTCACATTACGGGGGTTACCGACGAATGGCAGGTAAAATCCAACCGCGCTCACCTGCAGAATATCCGCGTCTGGCTCGAGCTCATCGAGAACAACCCGAAATGGTCAAAGTCCCTCATCTCTGCGCTGATCATTAATCTCAGGTTGTGCGGGGTTCACATCAGCGACACCGATATCTTTCAGAAGGACGTAACAAAACTCCTCAACAGTGATATCACTCCTGTCTATCATATGATCAAGCTTATGGCCAAGGTATTCCCTGTTTATTTCAGCGAGATCGGCGCAGAAGGTCCATTGCGTGAGGTATCAACAGAAATCGACGAAATTACTCACAGGGCCGATGCCCTCGTGCACTTTCTCCGCAAACAAAGCCATGTTGAGAGCAGTGCCCGGGTAGTCGATTTTATTGAAGGAGTCATATCCTTCTGGCAGACAAAGGATAAGGTTCACATAAAGGGATTTCTCCCGGATGATGTCTTTCAGAGAATCAAGAATTCAGGCCCGTACGTTGACGACCTGAATATCATTTTTCATGATATTTTTCGACACAAAGGATTTTCCCGCGTGACGGATCTGCTCCATCTCACCGAGGCAGAGACGCTCTCCATCACTGAGGGTATTCCGGGTATCACGGAGAGGGAAAGGAAACGGGCATGTCTGGCGGTCAGATATTATCAATTGCTGAACAGGAAATACCGGCTTAATCCCCAGGAGATCGCGGAACATCTTGAGTATGCCCGGAGCCTCGGGCTCCCGAATACCGAATCATTGATCGTCCTCCTCAACAAGGGAAGCTTATCCGAGCGTCTCGAAGGAGTCCTGAATTATCTCGAACTCTTACGAGATATCATCCGCTCTCCTGAAAGATATGAACCTATCGAGAACATATTCCGCAAGAGGCACATTGCGGCAGGCATCCCGTCACTGTACGGGAAATACCACGAGAGGAAATTTGATGCACTGGCGCTCTCGTTCCGTCTCGAAAACCTTGCCGGTGTACTGTTTGAAGAACTTATCCATACGATAAACCTGAAATTCATTACGCGTGCAACCCTCTTCCAGATTGAAAAGTATGTGGATCTGTTTTTTAAGGCAATACAACTGGACGGGATATCCTCGACCAAGCTCGAACATGCCCTTGAGCTCTTATCGGTGGCGCTGGAAGTCAGGAGATTTTCTTTCTCGCAATACATAGATATCTTCAGAGGGTTTTCTGAAGCGGTCCAGGATATTCTTAATACTCACTACAGCAATATTTTTAAGAATAATCTCAAACAGATTATTCTCCAGATTGGGATTGAGCATATTCTCCCGAAGTATCAACGGACCGGGGAATGGCAGAGCGAGTCTGAGTTTGTCAATCAGATATCCGAGCAGTTCCTGCGGGAGATTGTTGCAGGCTCATTCGGGCTCCAGCAACTGGACACCTTCATCAGCAGGATTTTGAAAACACTGTTCGAACAGGCAGAGGGACTCGACGTTCAGAACCTCGATCTGCTCATGAGCTATGATCCGAAGAAGGCCCTGTCCGGGATTCATACACCGAATAAGGCTACGCAGGACGGGATTCATTTGGGGAATAAGGGACATAACCTGATTAAACTTGCATCGCTTGGGATCCCCGTCCCTCCCGGGTTCATCATAACAACCGAGGTTTTCCGATGTAAAAAAGCCGTCAACAGCTTCAGATACGTTCATGAACATCTGACCGATTGTATCAGAGACCACCTTGCCAGACTCGAGAACCAGACAGGGAAGGTATTCGGTGATAACCGAAATCCTCTGCTTGTTTCTGTCAGGAGCGGTGCCGCTATCTCGATGCCGGGCATGATGATCTCCTTCCTCAATGTCGGGATGAACGAACATATCTGTGAAGGCCTGATACAACAGACTTCAAGGCCGTGGTTTGTCTGGGACTGTTACCGCCGTTTTTTGCAGTGCTGGGGGATGTCCTTTGGCATGGAACGAGATCAATTTGATGAAATCATGAACAACTTCAAGGATAAATTCAAGGTTCTGCGAAAAATCCAATTCACCCCTGAGCAAATGCGGGACTTAGCACTCTCCTATTGGGCATCCGTCAGGAACAATGGCATCGAAATCGTCGATCAACCCTTTGCCCAACTGGAGATAGCAATCGAACAGGTCTTTCGATCCTGGGATTCCAAAAAGGCCCAGGCATACCGTGAAATTATGGACATTTCCGAGAACTGGGGAACCGCAGTTATTGTCCAATCAATGGCCTACGGCAACCTCGATACAAATTCAGGGACAGGAGTCCTCTTCACCCGCAACCCCCAGGATGCGGGAGACCGGGTTATGCTCTGGGGCGACTTTGCAATCGGAGCCCAGGGAGAGGACATTGTTTCGGGACTGGTGAGAACATTGGCGATTTCGAGTGAACAGAAACCATACGAAGACCGTGCTACAGAGATTTCTTTCGAAGACACGTTTCCGGAACTCTATAACACCCTCCTTCAGATAAGTAAGGACTTGATTTACCGGGAGCGCTGGAGCGCACAGGAGATCGAATTCACCTTCGAGGGGAAGACGCCCAATCATCTCTTCATCCTGCAGACACGCGACATGGCGCTCAAACGCGAGGAGTCTTTTATGGTATTCATCCCGTCGAAAAAGCTTTCTGCGAATTACCTCTCGCGGGGAATTGGTGTCGG
>JALHSV010000345.1 GCA_022865525.1 Thermodesulfovibrionales bacterium | reverse complement strand
CCACCTTGATAACCTCCGCCCCGGTAATAGCCACCTTGATGACCTCCGCCCCGGTAATAGCCACCTTGATGACCTCCGCCTCCTGAGGAGCGGTCAGCGGATGCCATGCCGCTTGCCATCAGAGATAGCGCCAGCATAACTACCGTCAATATCAGCCTAAGAGATCGCATTTTTTCTTCCCTCACACCCTAACGAATCTATAAATATATACTATGTCAAAATAATGTTGTTGTCAAATGGGAAGAAATGAAGTGTGTCATAGATTGGGGTTGATATTCCAGACATGTCAGATTAAGTCTAAGCTATTACAATTAAATCATATTTTGCCTACCGCAGCCAGGTAAATCGCAAACTCATCAGTTCCATCAACTCCCAAAAGCTGATCCATCATCTCCTGGTGATAGGCAGCAACTGCACATGTGCCTCCTCCGATTGCTGCACTGGCTAAATAGAGGTTCTGGCAGACATGCCCGGCATCGATTGCTATAACCTTATGTGCCGCGAGATGGTACCGCCATTCCATGCGATACGGGATAGCGGTCCATATGAAGGTCACCGGGGCTTTCCCGATGAACGACTGGTAAAATGTTGCAGTTACGATGTCATCCGATAGGTGTTTATTTTTTGATACCAAAAGCAGTTGATGTTCGATCGGCAGATAACGATATATACCTGTCTCCAGTCCTGCAACGTTCAAGATGCAAAGGTACGTCTCGAGGGCATGGCGGCAGCCGGCAGAAGGTACTGTCCGGAAAGCAGCGGTTTCATCTCTTATTTTTGTTATGCCCTGGGTAGCCCACAGGAGGAAGGACAGGTCTTCCAGGGTAAGCGGGTCAGCCTTGAAATTCCTGTAGCTTCTCCGGTTTTGTATGACGGAAACGAGATCCTGGCTGGCAACGTTATGCCAGTTGTCTTTTGTTACAAGATCGATGCGATAGCTATCTGCAGCGTAAGGCTTTTCAACAGGTGGTGGAGCTATCCCCTTACTTTGATCAGTATGTCGGAAATCGATGCGCTGACGAATAGTATCTTTGAGAAAATTTCGATATTCGTCAAATAAATTTTCCATCGCGACGATTGATATGTTTTTTATCTGAGCTATGGATTCTGTATGTTTTTTTTATTTCTTAACACCTTGTTCTTTGTATCCTGCACCTTCCTCCACGAACATTGATTTCGGAGCACCACATGCAGGGCAAACCCAGTCATCCGGCAATTGCTCAAAAGGTGTACCTGGTTTGATCCCGGAATCGGGGTCACCCTGGGCAGGATCATAAACATAACCACATGCTGTGCAGACATATTTTTTCATCTTCTATAGGCCTCCTTTAATATAGTTGTATATAGATTATAAAGCTTTGCAGCATTGATATTGTTATCAACTAAAATCGACAGGGGTGCGTACCAAAACACACCTCTGTTAGGTAACCCATTTTCATACTAACAGGAACTCTTGCATTTGCACGTCAGTGATGCTCTCTTTGAGACCTTTCTGATTTTCATACCAACACCTCCTTTCGTAGGAGTAACCAGGCTTCATGCCAAGATCGCTGAATATTCTTCAATAAACTCGAAACCACCCAAAAGCGCCATGCAGTGATTCATGAAAAAGAGTAAAGATAGTTTAAATGACTATTTATATTTTGTAAAGTATTTTTTTTATATATT
>JALHSV010000344.1 GCA_022865525.1 Thermodesulfovibrionales bacterium | reverse complement strand
GCCGGGCACTTGAAGAGGATATCGGTTCCGGTGACATTACAACTTCACTCCTGATACCCGAAGAGGACGTATCCAAAGCACGCTTCATTGCAAAAGATACCTTCATCCTTGCAGGCATTCCTTTCGCACAAGAGGTTTTTCGTATCCTTCATCCCTCCATAGAATGGACATCTTTTTTCACTGATGGTGACAAAATTGTGAAAGGCGATGTGATCGCTGAGCTTTCAGGAAAAACCCGCATCATTCTTACCGGTGAGAGGGTAAGCCTCAATATCCTTCAGAGGCTTTCAGGAATAGCGACCCTCACGAGCGCATATGTGGAGAGAATTCGCGGGCTGAAAGCACGAATTGTGGATACGAGAAAAACAGTTCCCGGCATGCGTTTTATGGAAAAATATGCCGTGAGAAAAGGTGGCGGTTATAACCACAGATTCGGACTCTTTGACGGAATTCTCATCAAAAACAATCATATAAAGGCCGTGGGCAGCGTATCAGAAGCTGTCAAACGCGCAAAGGCAGCTCATCATCTGGCAAAAATTGAAGTCGAAGTAGAAAGCCTTCGCGATCTTAACCAGGCTGTCGAGGCCGGTGCAGATATCGTCATGCTCGATAACATGTCTGTCAGCGATATGAAAGAGGCTGTGCAGATTATACAGGGAAGGCTTTTGCTCGAAGCGTCAGGCGGGATCAATCTCGATAATGTGCGGGAGATTGCCGGTACCGGTGTGGATATTATTTCTGTTGGCGCGCTTACCCATTCTGCTGCTGCAGTCGACATAAGCTTGCAATTAGTCGGATAATTTGATATATTTTAAATAATTTTGATAGATTGATAACTTTTTCTTATTAAGGAGCAGACATGACCGTAAAACAAATAAAGGAAATCGCCAAGCAGAAGGACATCAAAGTCGGTAATATGAAAAAAGAGAATATTATCAGGGCAATACAGAGAGCGGAAGGAAACTTTGACTGTTTCGGTACTGCCACCGCAGGCATATGCGATCAGATGAACTGCCTGTGGAGAGACAATTGCCTCGCATAACAAGTTCTCTGGTTTTCCTGCTCATGACCCGGTTACTGCGAATATAGTTTCCTTCATGACTTTCATCATCTGCCCAAGATTTTGTTCGCTGATGGCCAACGGCGGCATGATGACGATGACATTCCCGAGCGGCCGTATGAATACTCCCTGTTCTCTCGCGCGATGTGCAACTCTCCATCCCATCTTTTCTTCCCGGTCATAAGGTTTTTTTGTTTCTTTGTCCTCCACAAGTTCTATGCCTGCCATGAACCCGGCATTCCTGACGTCTCCGACATGTGCAAACTGCACTATTTCCTGAAGCCATGCTTCAAGGACAGCTATTTTCCCCTGGAGGTTTTCAAGTACGTGCTCTTTTTCAAAAAGGTCGAGGCATGCTAATGCAGCAGCACATGCGAGCGGGTTCCCTGTGTATGAATGGCCATGGAAGAATGTTTTCATGTCACTGAACTCTCCGAGGAACGCGTTGTAGAGGTCATCTGTTGCAAGCGTTGCTGCCAGAGGCATATATCCTCCTGTTATTCCTTTCGACAAACACATGATGTCAGGGATGACGTCTTCATGCTCACAGGCGAACATCTTTCCGGTCCTTCCAAACCCGGTCGCTACTTCATCAGCAATCATCAGTATGTTGTATTTGCTGCACAATTCTTTCACACCTTTCAGATACCCTGAAGGAGATGTAATCATTCCGCCTGCAGCCTGAATCAGAGGTTCGATAATCAGTCCTGCAATTTCCCCTGCATGGTCATAGAGAATACTGTCTATCTCCCCGAGGCATGCAAACTTGCAATGAGGATATGTTTTGCCGAGTTCACACCGGTAGCAATAGGGAGAGGGCGCTTTATATGTCTTAAGCAGCAATGGCTCAAATGTTTTGTGGAATATGTCAATGCCTCCAACACTGACTGCACCGAGCGTATCGCCGTGATAAGCATTTCTGAGGGATACAAACGTGTTCCTGCCGTCAATACCTTTGTGCTTCCAGTACTGAAAGGCCATCTTCAACGCAACTTCTACGGCGGTCGAACCATTGTCGGAGTAAAAGACCTTACTGAGGGATGAGGGTGGAGGCTGGAGGATCGACATCTTTCCCTCCCCCTTCCCTCCCCCTTGAGGGGGG
>JALHSV010000343.1 GCA_022865525.1 Thermodesulfovibrionales bacterium | reverse complement strand
CTTTCTGATATCAACAGCCACATCAAATATCTTTCCTTTGATACACTGAATTAGTTTGCCCTGTGCATGCGGATTTCTCTGATAATGGAGACCTCTTAATACATCTCTCACAGAGCGGGAATAATTATCTTGGACAAAATGCTCCTGGATTCCGTTCCGGAGAAAATCCGAGTATTTGTAGGTTTCCATGAAAACCCCCCGCGTGTCTTCAAATCTGCGGGGTTCGATGAGAATGATCTCAGGTATATCGAGACGTTGAAAGATGAACGGCATGGGATCAGATACCTTCCTTTGACGTTATTTTATTAACCGCAACAGGTATTTCCCGTAATCGTTATGATTGAAATTCTGGGCAAGCCGTGAAAGCTGCTCCCTGTCAATGTAGCCTAATTTGTAAGCAATCTCTTCTATGCAGGCTATTTTGAGACCCTGCCTCTTTTCTATCGTTGCAATAAACTCGCCTGCTTCGAGAAGGCTTTCGTGGGTTCCGGTATCAAGCCAGGCATATCCCCTTCCCATCAGTTCCACTCTCAGTTTTTCCCTTTTCAGATATTCCCTGTTTACATCGGTTATCTCAAGCTCGCCCCGCCTCGATGGTTGTATTTTTTGTGCAATCTCAACCACCTCATGGTCATAAAAATAGAGACCTGTCACGGCATACTTTGATTTAGGGACTTTGGGCTTTTCCTCTACCGACAGGACCGTGCCTTTCTCATCAAACTCAACGACGCCATATCGTTCGGGATCATTCACGTAATAACCAAATATTGTTGCGCCACCATTTTGTGCAACATCATGTTTGGCTTTATCCAGTAAGTTTGTGAGCCCATGACCGTAAAAGATATTATCCCCGAGCACGAGACAGACATGACCGTCTCCGATAAATTTTTCACCAAGAATGAACGCCTCAGCAATTCCGCCGGGACGGTGCTGCTCCCGGTATGAAAAATTGACTCCTAAAGAAGAGCCGTCACCAAATATGTTGATAAAGCGCGGCAAGTCCTGGGGCGTGGAGATGATGAGGATGTCCCGTATCCCGGAAAGCATGAGAACGGACAGGGGATAATAAACCATCGGTTTATCGTAGATAGGCAATAACTGTTTGCAGACGCCGAGGGTTACCGGATAAAGCCTCGTCCCGCTTCCCCCTGCAAGGATAATACCTTTCATTGAATACTCCGGAATACTCGTTTCTGAATTTTCCTGTGTACGAAGTTCACTATGTATTTCAGACGTTTCACCCGATACCCTATCGGTAGTCAGACACCTCAGGTGCCACCGTAACCAATGGTTACTTTGCCTCCTTCAAGGATGACAGGAACTTTCCTGACGCCGCCGGAGAGCTTCAGCATTTCCTCTAATTTTGTACTGTCGGACTTAACATTAATATACACCACATTTTCCTTATACGCTGACCTAGCTTTGTCTGTATACGGTCACCCATCCTTGCCGTAGATAATAATCCTATCTGCCATAATTTTACCTCCCAAAGCCTCTTATAAAATTACATTATACAAAACTCCGCAGCAATCTGCGAAGTTTTCAGCCTATCTCTATCGGAGATGTAAAAGATATGCCTGAGGAGTTTCGGTTATGCATCTCATAATGAGATCTTTATCATATCCCCGTTTGATCAGTCTTTCTGCGGACTCAGTAACCACCATGCTTCCTCCCAGGAGTTTGCCGCGGTCATCCATGACCCCCGACCTTCGGTTTTCTTTGTCTGTTTCTTTTACTGTATCCGAAATGATTATGATTTTATCGGGATTCTTTATTTTGAATATTAAGTCAATGACTCTATCATGGAGATGAAAAGGATCCGCAATGATCTCAACATATACATCCTGATTGGAGAGCCCGAACCCTGCAATCCCGGGCTCCCGGTGATGGAAACCGCGCATGGCATTGAAGATATGGGTAATCCCCTTCGCACCTGCGCGGAAGCCTTCCTCTGCCTCTGCATAAGTAGCATCAGAATGACCCATGCTGACGAGAACGCCGGTATCTGATATTTTTTTCACCAGCCGGAGAGCACCGGGTATTTCAGGTGCAATCGTGATGATTTTGATGATATCTTCAAACCCTTCGGTCAGTTCTTTGAACGCATATTCTGTTGGTTCGATACAGGTTTCAGCATTAATTGAGCCGCACTGTAACGGATTAAGAAATGGCCCTTCAAGGTGAATGCCTGAAATAGTCGCCGGTCGAGAGTCATCAGGGAACGGCCCAACGGAAGTGCTTTTTTGGGAGGTATCCTGAATTTTTAATCCCGAATGATGACTTTGGACTGATGACTGCTGTATTTCCATTGCCTTCCTGACAGTCTCCATATGTTCCCGCATTCCCTGAATGGAAGATGGATATATGGTGAGGAGGATGTCTGAGATTCCATAGGAACCCTGGATTGCAGCGATTTTGAGAATATGCTCTTCGGTGGTTGTCCTTGTGTCATAACCACCAATCCCATGGGTATGAATATCAGTAATTTTCATTTCAGAAGGCATTCGATTTATTATAAAGGAATCATGAATCAGGAACAAATTAACCTTGGGGATCTTACCCATGAGGAATTGGAACATATGTTGACTGAATCTCTGGATATCGGGGATCCCGGTGAACGCATACAGGTTCTCTCTGGTCACTTCCTCGCTACCGGTTATGCCGAATCGACCCTGACAGGCGATAAGAATACACCGGAGATTTTTGTTATAAATCTCCAACAGGTTGATTGTATGACATTTATTGAGTACATCGAAGCTATGCGCCTTTCGGCT
>JALHSV010000342.1 GCA_022865525.1 Thermodesulfovibrionales bacterium | reverse complement strand
AATCAGGACCCCCCCCTATATATCTTTTTTTTATTCTGTAAAAAGTGGTATGTACCTCCCCTACATAACTAGTTAACTTGTTAACTAGTTATCACCCTTATTTCCCCAAACACAGACTTCTGTCGATGTTTAAAGAAAATAACGACACAATATTCGGGGTTTATCTTCATATTTCGAGAAATTATGCATGTTTTGCGTTTCGTCGTTTCTCAGTTTTGCCATTTCAAGTTTTTGATCGATATGAGTCACATTTTTCCCAAACGCAGACTTTTGCCGATGTTTAAAGAAAAGAACGGCAAAATATTCGGGTTTTATCTCCATATTTAGAGAAATTGGGCAAGTTTTGTGTTTCGTCGTTTCTCAGTTTTGCCATTTCGTGTTTTGATCGTTATGAGTCACCTTTTTTGGTTTATTTGGAAATCGCACAGTGGCATAGGCACCTGGCATCCTTTCCTATTTGCATAACCCATCGGTGTGAATTTTGGGCTTTAAATCTTCAGTAAAATAGGAAAACACGGGCCGACTGTGGGTTTATTAGATAAGGCATGGCAACAAAGGTCGCTGTTTAAACAAAAAGGGCGGAGTTTATCTTATCGCATAGATCGACGGGCGATTGTCATATCAAATGGGCTGGCTTAAGTGCAAAAAAGATAAGGTATTCATATAAAAGGTGGTTGCTTTCAGTTATTTGCAACTAGTCAACATGCAACTGCTGCGGTTTTTATTCATTTTTGCTATTTGCTACTGTACAATGGCACTAAAACCACAAAGGTACTGCGGAAAGCAGCTCACAATCGCAATAAAGGTATACTGTGGCCCTCAATCTGATCTATATCTGCTACGCAGGCGGCGTGGTGTCATCGACGACTGCTGTAGGTCTCCCTGCAGCATTAAAGAACTGCGAAAATACTGTCCACGCACAATCGTCAGGCAGCAGCCGACCACCGCTCTTCCTCCAAGCATTAGTCAGCAGCCCAGCTCCGCTCTTCCATCCTCCACCACTACCGCTCTTTCTCCAACTCCAATTGTGCTATGTTGTAGATTTTGTCATAATAAACATGAAATTTAAACAGCCATTTGCATTTTTATTGTCGGATGTGGATCATAGTTGATGACTTCAAAGTCGTTTATGCAAAAATCATCAATATCTGTAATATTGCGTGTAATTTTCAAAATAGGTGCAGGTTTCGGCTTCCTTTTTAGCTGCTCGTGTAAACAATCAACGTGATTTGTGTATATATGGGCATCGCCTAGCGTGTGCACAAAATCACCGGCCTTGAGTTGTGTTACATGTGCTATCATATGCGTCAGCAAAGCGTATGAAGCAATATTAAACGGCACACCCAGTCCCATATCACCCGATCGCTGGTAAAGTTGACAGCTCAGCTCTCCATTTGCCACGTAAAATTGAGCAAGACAATGGCACGGCGGTAAAGCCATCGAATCTACATCACACGGGTTCCATGCCGTTAAAATTAGCCGGCGGTCATTGGGATTGGTTTTTATATTTTCAATTAGTAACTTTAACTGATCTACTCCGCAGTTTGTGTATGTGTCATCACATGTGTTGTACTTTGCACCAAAGTGTCGCCACTGAAACCCGTATACTGGACCCAGGTCGTCTTCGCGTCTATGACCCAGTCCACGCCCGTCCAAAAAAGCACGGCTGCCATTTGCGTCCCATATTTTAACTCCCTTTTGCCTGAGAAGGCTCGCATCCGTCGAACCCGCAATAAACCACAGCATTTCGTGGCATACAGATTTCCATGGAACTCGTTTGGTTGTCAATAACGGAAATGATTGATTTCGAAGATTAAAACGTAATTGGGCGCCAAATACTGATAAAGTTCCGACTCCAGTCCTATCGCTACGCGACACACCGTTATCTAGTATTTTTTGGACTAACGTCGTATATTGCTCTTCTCCGTCGCACATATCGGTCTCAACTGAAATCAGTTTCAAACATGAGCGCACTGAGCGTAGACGCGATTCAAATGATCGGAAATTACTGTGTCGACAATCACGGGTTTAGTTGTGTATTTTTAGACAAAGCGCCCGTGGATTTCGATGAATTCATTGAATATGCTCTTCATCACAGTGAAAATGGTGCATTGGAATTTTACCTTCAAGAGTCACCCGTAATCACGTTCGATGTTGCATCCAAAATAGCCCAGATGGGGGCCATAGATTGCTTGAAAATTTTGTGGCATCGCTTTGGTCGGTGGCCTATTGGAGCAACATACGAGGCAGCCATACATGGACAAACTAAATGTCTTGAAATTCTGCTACAAACGGGCGCCCGTGTTATGAATCGCGTGTTTGTTGAAACCGCAAGAACGCCACACTCCGAGTGCCTGCGCCTACTACTACCACACATCAAACCCAGAACCTCGTACCGACACTTGGCCGCCAAAGCCGCCGCAGAATTCGGTCAATTGGGGTGCATTGAAGTTTGTGGTGTTTATACCACTAAAGTTGCAGAAATTGCAGCCCAACATGGACATGTTGACGTTATGCGGCACGTTCTGATCGAATATCGTCGAACTATTCACAGTGGCAGCATTGCAGAACACAACGCCAAATGGTCAAAGGCACTTTACAGTGTTCACCGAGCTGCAGTACTCGCCCACCAATACGCAGTCGTCGATGCATTAGCTGAATTTGTCAACATATATGACGATAGTGTCGAGTTTTCCGCCTTTTTAATGGACGCATATGTACTTCAGACAATTCGTCAACGCATTTGCCCCGATACTGAAATTGACCCAAACGAAAAACGCTACGACATTTCCGCAGCAGCTAATGGATTGCATGAAGTTCCAGTTGAATGTGTCACACCCTGGTGCTTTGGCATGGCAATCTACGAAGACAATCCTGCATTGTGCGAAATGCGTTGTCATTTGTACGATAATCGAGATTTGATGGTCAAAATTGTCGAAAATCAAAAAATTGCTCTCTTTCGTGCATTTAATCCACTAATACAACATAATCAACAATCATCGCTGTACGGACGGATAGCTGAAATTGGGAATGTTGACTTTTTGCGAGTAATTGTCGATACATTTGATGCGGGATCACTGTTTCACTTTTTTTCACGTGGTAGCACGAACCCCGCTGCTTTGGAATACATGCTACAGGTTCTGCCGACACTCGTAGAGTCAAAGTATCTGCTTCAACATTCGATTAAAAATGTCGAATGTGTAAAGGTTTTGCATAAAATTGGATATTCGTATTTTATTATGTGGGATAACTTCAAAAAGGACGTTACATACGACAGTTTTGTCTATTTGATGGAAATTGCTGGATCTGCGCTTACTTCATATCCAAGTGAGGGGCCAATCATGAAAGACTTGAGATACATCAAAATGGCTATTATGGACAAACTTTTAAAACAAAAAGCTATTATTAAGCCACTCTTGAAGCCAACACACACACACCTGTGCTTATCTGCGTTAAAGTTGATGCATCGATGCGGCGGAATTGATCAGTGTGTTATTGACAATTTGAAACATTTTAAAAAAGATGAGCGTGTTCTCGAGTTTGTGTCAATAAAACATTAAATGTAGTATACAATTTGCCAGTTTTTCAGTATACCGTGAAATTTGTTCTGTTTTTATCTGGTTTACACATTTTTTGTAATCGGCAAATGTTGATGGCGGTGACATAAGTCCCAATATGGATTCCATGTCTTCAAATTTTAGTGTGTTTTCGTTTCCATACAGCAAATTGTCCAGTATTGCGTCCATGTCGCACATTTTTTGTTTCCTGAAGCGGTCGCGTATGTGCATTAAGCGATCCACGCTAAACAACTGAAAATCCACCTTCATATAATGCGTAGTGCGCTTTTTTGCGTACACCGGATACGCAAGCACAATCGTGGTGCAATCAAACGTTGCTTTATCGACGTTTGTCGGCGGTCGCATGCACCTCGGCACATTCACTTTGGTACGTGACAACACCAACACACGAATAACCCTGGCACATTCAACGCTGGTGTCGTCGGTGACGTCGCCTCTTTCGTTGTAAAACGACATTGCAATGTCTGCGGTCCATCTGTTTAGTTCCAAAATTTTGACAGTCTTATTGTATACACCTTAAAAAGTGTGCCGTTTTGTCTATCGTATGCTTCGTTCGTAATTGTGATGCTTTTGCAATTTGACAATTTAATACCATCCGAATTGTCGCTAAACACAATCGAAGTCTTTGGAATCCGTTCGCCGAACTGCACCATGCCACGGTTTTTTTCGTACAACGAACTAACCAACGTTTGCCCAAATACCCTCGATTCTATCGATTCTGCCTCCGCTGATCTGTCGAAAATTAAATTAAACACATGATAATGGGCAAAAAATGACACAAGCGGCAGTTTGATGATATCATCCTTTACTTGAAATACCACACTACTGCCGTGCGGTTGGATTGATGTGACTGTGTATCGGCGGCTTAATATTACATAAATGTAACAATCGACTAGCTGGATACCGTAGATACGAGAATAATACAACATTCGTTCTACATTTACCGGGTTTTTCGTTTTTATTGCATAAACTGACAAATATGAAAATGGATTATCAATTGACACCAGTTCGTGAATCACACTCTTCTTGTCATCCGGATCAATGGTTTCGTCATAGTAGTTGATAACGAGGTCAGTGAGTGGGTTGTTGGTCCTTTTTAGCACAAATGTAAAAATGAGGACAGCGGCAAACAACACCAGCAAAAGTATAAACCTGTAGCCCATCGAAGTGTCTATTTAGAACACAAACACAGTTTACGGCGCACACTTTGCGATGCATTAGACGATATATGGCAATAATATGGTCCAGCTAGATAAATCCCATCTACCGGCGCAAACGCATACAAAAGTCGTTCGAGATTTTGCTCAAATGCAACAGTCGGGTGCATCATACCGTATCTAGGCATTACCCTGTTACTCAGCACTGCATTGGCAATGTGTATTAACTTTGTGGTCATGCTAGGCGATGTTGATTTTTTACTTGATGAAAGTTCCCAATCTACTGCTAAATTGAACGGTATATTGTGTCGCCAGTATGCATGTTCGATAAAAACTCGCTCGACTTCACTTCCGGGCTGTACATTTACGAATGTTTTTACTTGCGCAGCGGGCGGCACCATCAAGGGTGCTTCCGTCGAATAACTCACGAGCTGTGTACTCGTCACCTCGTACCTCTGACTTTCTACGTTCATTTCAAAATACATCACCATAAACTTGGATCTCAGTTCCATTTCGTTCAATTTTGCACATGCAAATGCAAATGGCTCCCCATGCTGCACTCCCAGTGGTCCAAACAAAAAGCCGTAGTTTACATTTCGAGGTGGAGTGTACTTTCTCGGATCAATTTCGACAGAAATCCACTCTCCCGACAACGATGTCCAGCTTTTACTTAGATCTGATGCATCGGCATCGGCGGGTAACGGCAGTGGCGACAAAGACACTAGGAAACAAAAAAAAATATTGAATTATCTGTCAAAATCTCGTAAATTCACATACTTTTTAAGTTTTGCTGGTAATTCAATGAAGTAAACACAACGAATGATAATTTTATGTGAGGTTCTGCATTTCGTATATATAGACGTCAAAATGCTGTCGCTTGATAATTTTTATATGGGGTTTGCTGACACTAGCATAATGGCCGCCAGCTTAGATCCCCCAGATGGGGGGGTCAATGATAACACAAAATTCGTTGTTTATGTCGCCAATGACATTGCAATCAATAAAAATTTGTATTTTACAATGGACTCCCCCGACATTGTTAATTTATACCTGAAGTTCCCTCGAAATCAACTCGATAAAGTAACAGTGGTATCTGTGTCCTCCACCGATCCAAATGTCAGAGCAAACACTGGTTCTTTATCGTTTGCAGTTTCATCCGCATCTGATGACTCATGTGGTGCAATGCCATCAGCGGTTCCGGCAGGCTTTGTAGTGGTTCCTACATTAAATAAAGGTGGACAGCAGCAGGCTCTCGCTAATCCAGATGAAGCTCAAGAGCAGCAGGGTGGCGTGGAAGCTATTAATGCTGAGCAAAATGTTGTAAATCAATGAGCTAGTACAGCTGGTGGTT
>JALHSV010000341.1 GCA_022865525.1 Thermodesulfovibrionales bacterium | reverse complement strand
GCACAATTCATTCCACTTCTACAAAACAGGACCGTACTCTTAAAAATAAACGATTTTGTCTCTTCTCCACAATCGAATAAATTTCAGGCAATAGAAGAAGTTTTATTGGATCTGATGAATGAAGACCGGTATCGAGATGAGATAAGAACGTTGTTTTATAAACTCGGGTATGTAGCCTTCTATGAGAAGAAACTGAGGAGTCGAAACATCATTATCAGAGCATCGGCTGTTGATAAATTAGGTAAGATGCTCAGTGAACCGTCGGTGGGCAAACTCATTGAGATGCTGAAGACAAAAAACACTGAAACAATAGCAGTTACCGTCAGAGCTTTGAGTAAAATTAAATCGACGGAAGCATTGAAGGGAATACTGGATCATCTGCCGACGCTCTTGCATGAGCCCCTGATAGCGCAGAAGGCCATGAACACTGCACTCACAAGCTTCGGAGTATCCGCAGTTCCTCCCCTTATTGAATACGGGAGAAAACATTCAGATCCCAGGATATTGTCATCCATCTTGGAAGTTCTCAGCAACACCTCCGCAGATAGTGCTGTCTGTTTGTTTGCAGTTGAGCATATCAAACATTCTGATGCAGACATCAGAGCCAAGGCATTAAAAGTATTGGGGAATGTTGATACGGAGTCAATAGCTTTTGAACAAAATCTTGTACTGCCACTGCTTGAGGATCCAGTTTGGTTTGTCAGACTGCAGGCTGTGAGGGCTCTCGGGAATTTACACTACCGAAAGGCGATTGATTTCATGGGAGGACTTCTTCTCGATCAAAACTGGCAGGTACGGGATGCAGCAGCAACAGCCCTCACAAAATTTGGGAATGATTCAATTGACATTTTCTTGAAAATCCTTAAATACAGAGATCTCTATGCGAAAGAAAGCATCTGTGAAGAGATTGAAAAGACAAATTTTTCATCCATGCTGATCGAGAATCTTGCAAGTGAAAACAGAGAGATTCAGGCAAAATCCAGAGAGATATTGCATGTCATGCATTCTCTCCATTTTTCGACTCCGCTGCGAGAATATCTTAAGAGGAGAAAGAATGAAGCCATCGGGCAAGAGATACGTCTCTTGATAAATGAAGGTTCTGAAGCATGAACGAAATAGTCATAGCTCTCATATTACTGTTCAATTACTTTGTTGGTGTCCATTATGGAGTTGTAAATCTCGTCTATTCAATCCTTCTGACCATAGCGCTCTTTGTTATTCTGCGACACATAAAACGCATTAAATATTCACCGATCAAGGATTTCAGTTATTCTCCCGAAACACCTCCGATCACTCTTATCATCCCGGCATATAACGAAAAAAATGTGATTATTCAAACCGTTGAATCTGCTCTTTCCATGAATTACCCCTTTTTTGATGTAATTATTATCAACGATGGCTCAGATGATGGCACCCTGGAAACCCTGATTAAGACTTTTAAACTGAATAAAATCGATGTAGTGTACAGGAATATACTCAAGACTGCTCCAGTGAAAGGATTCTATTATAATGCTGATATCCCGCATCTGATGGTCATTGATAAGGAAAGAAGGGGAAAGGCTGATGCCCTGAACTGCGGAATCAATGCATCGAGAAGCCCGTATTTCTGCTCGGTTGATGCTGATTCTGTATTGGAAAATGATGCACTGATAAGGCTTATGGCGCCTGTTATGGAAAGTACTGTTCCTGTAGTCGCTTGCGGTGGTGTTGTCAGAATCCTGAACGGAGTCAAGGTTGAGGAAGGTGTTGTAAAGGAAATTGAACTTCCTAAGAGTAGTCTTGCCATGTTCCAGATCGTTGAATACCTGAGGGCATTTCTGTTCGGCAGGGTCGGTTGGAATTTCATGGATGCCATACTCATTTTGTCAGGCACATTCTCTTTATTTCATAAGGCATCTGTTATTGCCGTCGGAGGATATCATGTAAAGCACGTTTCTGAAGATATGGAGATGATAGTAAAGCTTCACAGATTTCACTTGAAAAATAAAAAGCCGTATAAAATCAAGTTTATCTCAGACCCTATATGCTGGTCAGAAGTTCCGGAATCTTTGAAAATGCTTGGACGTCAAAGGAGAAGATGGCATCTGGGTTTAATCCAGAGCATCGTCGAACACAGACGTCTCATCCTGAATCCAAAATATGGCAAACTCGGACTGCTCATCTTCCCGTATTATCTCTTTTTCGAAATGTTAGGCCCGATCGTTGAATTATTGGGATACATCGTCGTGCCGCTTTCATATTATTTTGGCCTGTTGAACACTGATTATTTCCTCCTGTTTCTGATTCTGGCAATATTTTATGGCGTGTTCCTCTCGACCATTGGTGTATTCTTGGAAGAAATAACATACAGAAGGTACCCTAAATGGAGCCACCTGTTCAAACTCTTAACATACGGGGTATTTGAAAATTTAGGATACAGGCAGATAAATTCCTTCTGGAGGTTCCAAGCTATCATAAAATATCTCTTTGGCAGAAGGCAATGGGAATACATTGAAGAAAAGGGAACCAATCAGAACAATAAGAAAAAGTAATGCCCCGATTACAGTTTCTCTCTCGCTCACCATCTCGCTCCTTTTTATTCTGGGAGTTTCCGGCATATCGTTGTCTGCCACTCCGTACGATGAAGCATTACTGAAATACAGAGAAGGCAACTATGCAGAGGCAATAGGTATCCTCACCAAAAAGACCCAAAAGAATGCAGGAGACCATAATCTCCTTGGTTGGTCTTATCTGAATGCAACAAACACTGATAGCGCTATCAGAGAATTCCGGTCATCACTTTCTGCCGAGCCTTCCCTTTATGATTCATATTGTGGTTTGGGTTACGCGTATTTTCGTCTCACACAATTCGACAATGCCGTCGAAAACTTTACGAAGGGGATGTCAAAGGACAGGAAGAGCATAGACTGCTTAGTCGGCTTAGGATTGACGTACGAAAAGCTTCATAACAACGAAAAATCCGAACTCATTTTTAGGGAAGTCCTCTCCATGGACAAGGATAACCAGATCGCAAAAGAGAAATTAGCGATTCTGCCTTCACATAACCCGGAATCTTCAGAAAAAGGATCCACTACATTTCATGCGAGGGGT
>JALHSV010000340.1 GCA_022865525.1 Thermodesulfovibrionales bacterium | reverse complement strand
TGCGGAGGTCTATGCCAGGCCTGTGGTGATCCGGAATTTTATGATAAGGTGACTCCTCTCTATACAGCCGAAGGTGAAGCTTCCAGAAGAATCATCGCAATGAGAGAGGCAGGCATATTTAAAGCAGACAAAAGCTAAAGGAGGTGAGAATACATGGCAAAGAAAATTACCATAGACCCGGTTACCAGAATCGAAGGACACCTGAAAATTGAATTCGAGATCGAAGACGGTAAGGTTAAGGATGCCTGGAGCAGCGGTACCATGGCCCGCGGTTTTGAAGCCTTGCTTGTCGGAAAAGACCCGCGGGATGCTTCATATGTAACCAGCCGTTTTTGTGGGGTCTGATACAGCGTACATCAATTAGCTTCGTGCCGTTCCCTTGATGCGGCATTCGGAGCTAAGGTTCCCTGGGCGGGGAATCTCATCAGAAATCTGGTAATGGGTGCAGAGTATATCTATGATCACCCGCTGCATTTTTACCAGCTCAGTGCGCTGGATTATATTGATATTATGGCAATTGCCAACTACACGGGTAAAGACAAGGAGTTGCTGTCTGTGAAAGATAAAATTGTCGGTCTGGTACAGGCAAAAGACACCTATCCCCTGACGCCTCGCTATGAACCGGATGAATTCAGCGTGAAGGATCCTGACATTGTAATCCATGCGGTCAGGAATTATCTCAAGGCGTTGAAGATGCATGCGAAAGCAAGGAATATGGGTGCTATTTGGGGCGGGCGAACTCCTCATTACCAGAATATCGTTGTCGGGGGTGTTACATCATTCCCTGATATCAACCAGTTAGCCCGTTTCCGTACAATGCTTGATGAGCAGGCTAAATTCATTCAGGAAGTTTATATCGCGGATGTCCTCTTGTTCGGGAAAGGACCTCTCTGGCCGCTTGCAAAGATGGGCGTCGGTGGTGGCCATTACAATTATCTTGCGTATGGAGATTTCCAGAAAGATGCTGAGGGAAAATCACTCCTTTTCCCTGCGGGTGTCATTATAGGATTGGACCCTGCGAATATTAAGGTCGATCCGGTTGATACAGATAAGATAACTGAATCGGTGAAACACGCATGGTATAAGGCAAAGAAACCTGTGCACCCTTATGATGGTGAACAGATATTTGATCTTGATAAGAAGAACGCCTATTCCTTTGTTAAGGCGCCACGTTACGATGGTAACCCAATGGAGGTCGGTCCCCTCGCAAGAATGATCATAGCCAAAAATCCTGATCTACTCGGTTTAGTCAAGGAAGGTGCGAAACCAGGTGCTGTAGCCCGGCATGCCGCCCGCGCCCTTGAAACAAAGCTAATCGTAGACGCCTGCTATGTCTGGCTTGATCAACTCCTTACCGAAATGACCAAGCCGGGTTTTAAAATTCACGACACTGACCACTGGGATCCGCCTGAAAGTGGCATGGGTGCAGGTTTCCATGAACCACCGCGCGGAGCACTCGGACACTGGATCAAAATCAAGAACAAGAAGATAGAGAATTATCAGGCTATTGTGCCTTCGACATGGAATGCATCGCCAAGATGCGAGAACGGGGTCCGCGGCCAGTATGAGGAATCCCTTATCGGTGCACCGGTTCCTGACCCAAATAATCCGATCAATATTGTACGGATCATCCGTTCATTTGACCCCTGCCTCGCCTGCGCTGTCCACATCATTGATCCGCAGACGAACGAGATAAAAAAGTTCGTTATTGAATGAAGAGAAAATCCAAATCGGATGTACTGCGAGCGTCTGAAGTAATCCCCCCTGACCTCCCTTTAGCAAAGGGGGCAGGGGGGATTTATAATCTAAAAAGCAATGAAATACTAATATGCTAACCGGAAGCGGAGAAACAGAAAAATTATCTCAAAAGATTGTCATTCTTGGAATTGGCAATATCCTCCTCTCTGATGAAGGGATAGGTGTTCATGTCGCGAACGAGCTTTTCAAAAGAGTACTTCCTGAAAATGTTTCCGTTGTTGAAGGCGGCACCGACGGATTCCGTCTTTTGAACGTCATAACCGAAGCCGATCGTTTAATCGTCATTGATGCAGTCAGGGGAGGTGATGAACCAGGAGCCATATACCGTTTTGATATTGATGACGTGAAAAGATGCCCGTCAGGATTCAAGACATCGGTGCACCAGATTGGGATCCTGGAGGTCATTGATCTTTCAGGACTTATCGGGAAAACACCTCACACAACGATTATCGGGGTAGAGCCAAAATCCCTCGAAATGAGCATGGAACTCTCTCCGGAAATCAGGGACAAGATGCCGAGAATCATTGAAATTGTTCTTGAAGAAGTAAGCCGTTCTCTCA
>JALHSV010000339.1 GCA_022865525.1 Thermodesulfovibrionales bacterium | reverse complement strand
TGGTGGAATACCTCCTCGGTATAGTTTGTCATGTTTTCGTACCATTTTTTCCCTTCACCGTGCTTTATGCAGAATTCACACATAGGATCTCCAGTAATTAATCGTTTCCTTGTTTATTTTATATGGAACACTTCAAAAGAGCGAGAGATTTGACATCAGTATGGATATTTTGTGCATACCGGGACCTCCGCTCTTATGGGGCTTTAAATACAAGGGAGCCAACAAATGGGAAGGCGGAAAAATCTATGACCCGAATAATGGGAAAACGTACTCCTGCAAGATGACACTTGAGGGAAACACGTTGAAGGTGAGGGGATTTGTGGGCTTTTCTCTCCTGGGAAGGACTACAATCTGGACGAGGAAAGTGTAGTTTCGATACGCCTATGCTTTTCGCCCGGTATTTGCTGAACAAGGAATTTTATACCCCTGCACCGAAGATGTAATCCTCTGATTATCAATTCCTTCATTTGCTTAATACTACATAAGATTCCACAAAGTCACGCCTTCAGCTGCTACTGCGCACCACCAGAACGAGATAATAACGGATAATTTCGAGACGAAGTATTGTACCCCTACCAGAATTCCCTGACCCAGAGTTCTTCATCGAGTCCGCAATTGGTATCATTGCCGCTTGCTGTTGAGTACTCTTGTAAATGGTGAATTTGACCCCAATTCCAATGCTGATCCTAAATTCTTGACCTTTTAAGGAAATAATAGTCATTATTTATATACAGGATAGCTTTTTGTAAATAAATATTGATCGAAGGAAAGGAGTCTATAAAGATGAAATCTTTAAAGTTTCTTATTTTAGCGTCAGTTTTTATATGCTTTTTTTTGCTTACTGGTGCACAGGGACAAAAAAATACACTGAAAGCTACCATTGATAGTGATGGTATTCAAAAAGTTAAAATCCTTGCAGACAGTTATTTCTTTAATCCGGATTATATCATTGTAAAGGTTAATATGCCGGTTGAACTGACTATCAGTAAGGAATCTGGAATCACACCCCATGCCTTTGTCGTAAAAGAACCCGAAGCTGGTATTGACATCGATGTGTCTTTGAGTACGGACCCACAAATAATTAAATTCACTCCGAATAAGGTTGGAAAATATCAGTTCTACTGTCCCAAAAAACTACTATTTTTTAAGAGCCATAGAGAGCAAGGGATGGAAGGAATTATTGAAGTTGTTGAATAGAACTTTTCTTTCAATAGATCACGGAGGTTTTTTTGAATAATAATCGATTGAAACTTATTAAAATTCTTTTAATACTTTGAAAGTATTCCCATATTCAAATCTGCCATTCAAGAGATCTATCCTAAGTAAATTAATTTACACGCTGATCATATACTCTCTGTTTACCGTCGGTGTGCTTGCTCAATACGTTGGAAGTGATAGTATACTTGGCTTATGGAATAACGAAGAACATGATGCAAGCATTGAAATTTATAGATGCGGAGAGAAGTACTGTGGAAGAATTACCTGGATAAAAGAGCCGACATATCCGACTAATGATAAAAACAGGAAAGCCGGGGAACCAAGAATGGATGATAATAATCCTGATCCAAAACTGAGAAATCGCCCTATCATCGGACTAACTATAATGAAAGATTTTATGTACGCAGTGAAGAACAGTTTAGAAGGAGGCACTGTTTATGACCCAAAGAATGGAAAGACTTATAAAGGTAAGATGACGCTTATCTCACATAATCAAATGAAATTAAGAGGGTTTGTAATTTTTTCATTATTCGGAAGGACCACCTTGTGGACACGTATCGATTCTTGAGAAAAAACAGATACCGTTCATTTATGACATCCTCAGAAGAAAAGAATGTGCAGAAAGACCTGCACCAAATGCGACCATTATGCACCAATCTCCTTTGTTTATACCTTCATTTAACAGCTCATTCATTACGAACCAGACAGTCGGTGAAGACATATTCCCATATTCAGAAAGGATTTTGCGTGTAGCACGCAACTGTGCTTCTGATAGCCCTATCTCGCTTTTGATGGTATTTATTATCTTCTCCCCTCCTGTATGAAGTGCCCAGTGCTTTATGTCTTCAATTTTTAATGAACGTGGTTCGAGAACATTTCTTACTACCTGTTCAACCGCGTGCTTAACAAGATGTGGCAAATTTGTCGAAAGCTGGTTATAGAGTTGTCCATTTTTGTGGATATATCGAATTGCATCACGGTCTTCGGGAACATAGTAACTGGATGATGCAATCAATTCAAGTCCCTCTGGACGGTTCCAGAGAACAGCTGCAGACGCACCATCACCAAAAAGGGCATTAGAAACAAGGAGACTCAGATCATCACCCATCTGAAAAGTGGCACTGCATATTTCTACAGAAACGCTCACAACAACTCTGTCTGAAGAACTATTTAGAAATGCCTCTGCTACCTCTAAATTAGGAATTGCTCCTCCGCAACCACTGCCGACGAGGTCATATACCCTGATATTGCGCTCGAGTCCCAATTTTTCAATTAAGTAAGTTGCAATACCCGGGCAGATATAGCCAGTACAGGTATTTACCACTAATCCATGTACTGCGTCTTTTGATAAATTAATTGCATCCAGTGCTTTAATGATTGCCTGCGATGAAAGTTCTATTGACGATTCGGTAAACCGTGCAATACGCCTATCAGGATCTTCATTAAGAAAAGAGTCTGGATCCTCAATAGCAAAATGTCTCTTTAGAATACTGGGATGGGAAAAAAGCTTGCGTGTCAATGTCAAACTTCTTGGGCGCAGCTTGTCAGCATAGTGTCTGAGAAGATATTCTCCCGACTGTGCCTGATCTAATGAAAAGGGCGGAGTTGCAGTAGCGATTGATGCAATAAAAGATCTTCTCATTTTGCCACCTCAAAAAAAATTGTTAGCCTGAATCATATTTACACATCCATTCCCAGAAATCTGAGACTTCGCCTGATAGAGCGCGTGTGTTTCCATAAGGGAGGCCGTAACCCCAATTTATATCCAAAACGATGAATTGGCAACAAAATTGGAAATCCTATTGAGTCAGTATTAATAAAATTCATATGTTTATTCATAGAAACTTTTACCTGTTTCTGCATCCGGCTGTATTCGATTGTTGGTGATATATAAAATACAGGCTCAAGCATATTTTCTGGAGTTAATGAGAGAACTCCTTGTTGTCTTGCAAGTGATTCAAGCTCTGTCCCTGGATAGATACGAATGCCTAATCCAAAGAAAGCTACATCATGCGGACGAATATAATTCTCTGCAAACTGCAATGTCTCAGCCACAGTTTCTCTTGTCTCATTAGGCCCTCCCATCATAAATATCCAGACACAGGGTATTTTGTGTCTTTTGATGACTTCAGCCGCTTTGTAGACATGTTCGGCAGTAAAGCCTTTCCCGAGTCCATCGAGTACACTATCCGATGCACTTTCAACTGTAATACCCATACCCGAAAAACCAGCTCGTTCCATCGCTGTTATAAGCGTATCATCTATAAATAATGGATTCAATTCCAGACTCTGCAATGATGCGCCATGCTTAACTTGGGCAAGCAACTCACATATGGATAAAGCATGATCATAGGGCGAATTAAATACATTATCAACAAACTCGATATGGCGGTAACCCCTTGAGGCAAGACTAATAATTGTAGTTACAGCTTCTTCAGGGTTGCTGAGACGGTATTGGTTGCCTTCGATTTTACGGTATGTACAGTATATACATTTAAAATGACATCCGAGTTTAGTCTGCAGAGGGACAGTTGTCAGTCTTTCACGGTAAGCTTTGACATTAATCCAGCGATAAAAATCAGGAGACCAGCAATGGCAGTTGTTTGTTGACAGAGGTTGAGCATTGCTTTTAAATATATCTTCTTCTATCCAGGATACCCCCGGAAGGTCTTTCGGTGAGCGACCTTCTGACAGTCTTTCAAGAAGTTTAATGAATACAGTTTCTCCATCCCCTGTTACAGCTAAAGTTGCCCCGGTATAACGAAGCAACGCTTCAGGCATGACAGAAACAGCTGCACCTCCAAGGATGATGTTCGCCGGAGTCTTACGCTTGACGGCATCTATAAGAGGAAGAAGTTCTTTTATGTAGAATGAGGGATATTGCATATCATTATTATCGATATTCCTTATCGAGAATCCTACAACATCAGGCTTAAATCTTTTTAATTCCTCTTGAACGGTATTCAAGGGGTCGCCCTCAAACATGAGATCCAACAATCTCACATTGTGCCCTGCATTTTGAGCTGTTTCAGCAATCATACACGCACCAACAGGAATGACGGGCATAGGGAACTGATTTCGGTTTGAACTTATAATGAGAATATTCATTATAGATTTATTATAATCGAGCTTTATTAAATAAAATGTATGAAACTGTTGGAATTACTCTTGCTGAACTCTGTCATGAATGCTTGACCAGGAAATACGCAGGCATTAGAAGTTTCAGTGGTGCGTGTTCCTATGTGGAGAACTAAACCGCTACGCGGTAGATCATCCTTGCTGAGCGCAGTAATATAACCTTTAGGTTTATTCTTATTTTAAAGCTGTTCCACGCCATCACTTTGCTGAGTTGGCACAATCCTATTACAATCTCCTTTTGTTGTACCGTCGGC
>JALHSV010000338.1 GCA_022865525.1 Thermodesulfovibrionales bacterium | reverse complement strand
AGCCATGATCTGGTAAATAATGTGCTCGAATTTTTAAAACACAGAAAACAGCTTCCGTTATCTATCGACAAGAATACCCCTATAACTGAGGTCCGCTATGTTGCTATTGATACGGAACTTACCGGCCTGAATGAGCGAAAAGATTCGATCATTTCAATCGGTGCTGTCCGAATGACAGGAACAAAAATCGAACTCGGCAATACCTTTCATCAACTGGTCAAACCGCAATCAAAATTCAAACCCGATAGCGTTGTCATACACGGGATTACTCCCTCGGACGTGCTTGAAAAGCCCAATATTGATTCCATCCTTACCGATTTTCTCACATTCTGCGGCAGTGATGTCCTGATCGGGCACTGTATAGCTATAGACCTGAGTTTTATCAACAAAGATATGAAAAGAGTTTTTGGAAACCCGGTTTCAAATCCTGTAATCGATACCTACAATGTTTATGAATGGTTAAAGATGAAGCTTCCCACCAGTTCCTTTTTCTCCTCACCTTTGAAAGATATATCACTCTATGAAATAGCAAAGTGTTTTGATATCCCTGTTCGGGGTGCACATGATGCTCTCGTTGATGCTTTCATAGCAGCACAACTCATGCAGCGTTTTATACCTGCGCTCATCGGTGCCGGTATTGAAAATATTGGTGATCTGCTGGTGATAGGTCATCCGTTAGAAGGAGGTGATAAATTCAAGACATCAACTGGAATAGCCAATTTCTGACACAAAATCAAATCAGTAGGAGGGGGTAAAGGATGTCGAACAAGAGTAGTAAGAGCAGCATGAAAACTACAGAAGAAATCCTTAATGATGAAGATTTTCGGTCATTGTCAAGCCAGAAGAATGCCATATCGGTAATCCTCACGATTCTCGAACTGGTCCTCTATTTCGGATTTATTGCGCTGATTGCATTCAACAAACCATTCCTCGCTTCAAAGATTTCCGGTGCCATATCAATCGGGATACCCATTGCTGTCGCCACCATTTTCCTGTCCTGGGTCTTGACAGGCATCTATATCTATTGGGCAAATAGCAAATATGATGTTCTTGTCAAAAAAGTTAAAGAAAAGATAGGGGGTTAATCATGCCACAAACGACACAGACGATTATCGGACAATTTAATCCCGTCGCCATTATGTTCTTTGTCGTATTTGTTATTTCAACGCTCGCGATAACATACTGGGCTGCCAAAAGGACAAGAACAACAAAGGATTTCTATGCAGCCGGTCGAAGTGTCACCGGATTTCAGAATGGCCTTGCGCTCGCAGGTGATTACATGAGTGCCGCCTCTTTCCTCGGTATAGCCGGTTTGGTTTCAACAAAGGGATATGACGGACTTATCTATTCCGTCGGATGGCTTGTGGGATGGCCGATCATCATGTTCCTCATTTCCGAGCCTCTCAGGAACCTCGGCAAATACACTTTTGCAGATGTTGTTGCATACCGGTTAAACCAGAGGCCGATAAGGGCTGCTGCTGCTGCAGGATCACTTGTGGTCGTCCTCACCTATCTCATTGCGCAGATGGTGGGTGCAGGAACGCTCATAAAGCTTATGTTTGGATTACCCTTCGAGGTTGCTGTTGCAATTGTAGGAACACTGATGATCTCATACGTTCTCTTTGGTGGAATGATCGCAACTACATGGGTTCAGATTATAAAAGCCTGTTTACTTCTCGGTGGTGCAACGCTGCTTGTCATTATGACGTTGTATCATTTCAATTTCAGTTATGGAGAACTGTTCAGCCAGGCCCAGAATCTCTACGGGTCAAAGTTCCTTGAACCAGGAGGTCTGGTAACAAGCCCTGTAGATGCATTCTCCCTTGGTCTCGCCCTGATGTTCGGCACGGCCGGATTACCTCATATCCTCATGAGGTTTTACACGGTTCCAGACGCCCGGGCGGCAAGGAAATCAGTCTTTATTGCCACAGGTTTTATCGGCTATTTTTACATTCTTACCGTTACCATCGGCTTTGGTGCTGCGGTCATCGTGGGACAAAAGCTTATCATGAGCATAGATAAAGGCGGCAACATGGCAGGCCCCCTGCTCGCAGAGGCGCTCGGCGGGAATCTCTTCCTCGGCTTTTTAGCCGCTGTTGCTTTTGCAACAATTCTGGCCGTTGTTTCCGGATTGACCCTT
>JALHSV010000337.1 GCA_022865525.1 Thermodesulfovibrionales bacterium | reverse complement strand
TGAGCATAATTCGAGATATCCAAGATTTGAAAAAGGATGATACCCATCTCACACGGTTATTCGAAAGGGTCCGGGAATACGCAGAACTTTACTTAATCGCAAAACAAAGGCAAAAGGGTTGTGACGGCATGGGTGAAGTTGCAACACTCAAGGATGAATTCATCTATTCCCTGAACGAAATGATGCAGTACTGCAAAGAGAAAGGATATCTTTCCGGAGATGTTTCATACGAAATAGATTCGATTGTCAGGGAAATTGGTGAGATATAACCAAAATGACTGAAATCATAGCAATTGTCCTTGATGCGATTACAATCAAGATGGCATGGGGGTTGTTGTGAGGATGACGCTGGAAAAACGCCTGCTCCTGTGTTTTACGCTCACACTTCTGATCTTAATCGCTGAGGTTATCGGCGGGATAGTCAGCAAAAGCCTTGCGCTTTTAAGTGACGCAGGACATATGCTCACCGATGTATTTGCGCTCGGGTTGAGCATGATCGCTATGCGTATCGGCAGGAAACCCTCAGACCGCAGGGCAACCTTTGGCTATCAGAGAATCGGCCTTCTGGCAGCAGTCATCAATGCGGTAAGCCTCATCGTAATCGCCCTGTTCATATTCTACGAATCATATCATCGGTTTCTTTCACCGGTGCAAATCCAGACCACCACAATGCTTATTATTGCCGGAATTGGATTAACCGGCAATATCCTCATAGCCTTGATTCTTGGTCATAGCCATAAAGACCTGAACATCAAAAGCGCATGGCTTCACGTGCTTGGAGATACCCTGTCGTCTGTTGGAGTTATCATATCGGGTGTCATAATCTTTTATACAGGATGGTCGTATGCTGACCCTGTGGCAAGCATCCTTATCGGGGTCATTATCTTATTCGGAGGAATCAGGGTAGTAAAGGAAGCGCTTACGATTTTTCTTGAAATGACACCCACGGGGTTTGATGCAGAAAAGATAGTAAAAGAGATTGCAGTGATACCCGGGGTGATGGGTATCCACAATGTCCATCTCTGGTCTCCGTCACACAGGAACGTAGCATTTTCTGCACATATATGGGTGCATGATCAGAAATTGAGCGAGGTCGCAGAACTCAGGCGAACAATTGAAGAGGCGTTGATGGCAATGGATATCCACCATATCATGCTTCAGTTCGAATGCGCTGAGTGCGAGACAAACGGACTTTATTGTCAGATTCACATGGAAGAGAACAAACACGATGGTCATTACCACTAAAAGCAGAGACAGGGATATTAAGGTAACCATTATATCTGAGTTTAATGAAGGGAGGACGATAATGAACAACGAGAAGACGAAACTAAAACAGCTTGTGATAAAGACCTATTCCAATATCGCCTCGCAGGGCTCATGTTGTGCCATGCCTGCAAGCTGTTGTGCGCCCGAGATCAACCCTATGAACCTTCGTGAAACAGGAAAGCTCATAGGATATTCTGATGAAGAACTGAAGTTAGGGCTTGGCGAGGCAAACCTCGGCCTTGGATGCGGGAACCCTCTCGCAATAGCAGAACTGAAGGAAGGAGAGACTGCTCTCGATCTTGGGAGCGGCGCCGGGTTTGACGCCTTCCTGTCAGCAATGAAAGTGGGGAAGAATGGACGAGTGATCGGCGTGGATATGACTCCGGAAATGGTTAAAAAGGCAAAAGAGAATGCTAAGAAACTTGGCGTCAACAATGTTGAGTTCAGGCACGGGGACATTGAGCATCTGCCTGCAGATGACAATTCGGTCGATGTGATCATATCTAATTGCGTAATCAATCTCTCCCCAAATAAACAGGCTGTTTTCCATGAGGCTTTCAGGGTGTTGAAGCCGGGAGGACGACTTGCAATCTCGGATATCCTGAAGAAGGGTGATTTCTCGGAAGCTATAAAGCAGAATGAAAAAGCTTACAGCGGCTGAATTACCGGTGCAGTTCCCGTCGAGGAACTGAAAGGGATGCTCCAGGCAGCAGGATTTACTAATATTACAATCAAGGACAAAGAAAAGAGTGATGAAATAATCAAAGGATGGAATTTCGGGGAAGGGGTAGAGAACATGGTATTTTCGGCCTATATCCAGGCGAAAAAACAAGAGGGTTCGCGAGTAAGACAGGAATGATGGATTGAAGTGCCATGAGTGATTTATTACTGCCCCAGTTCAATGAGGAAGTGCAACACTTGGAGAAAAAACAATATCGCCAATTGTGAAACTTGCTCCTCTTCCTACTTGTGCCCCATTTCTTAATGTTATCGAATCCGTATTTAGTGGCATGGCAGGAGCAATTATACATAATAGTGATTATTCACTCCCACAGTTCAGGCGTTGGCAATTTCATCCGATAACAAACACTATTTAAAAAAAGTGCGCCGTTTCTTTCTATCTGTAAAAATCACGCTTCAAGGGGTTGTCACGAAGGCATTTCTGATAACTGGCATGCATACCCGGAGGATATGGTATCTAAGCAGACCGAGAATGAGCGAAAATATCATATCCTCCGGAAGGTAAT
>JALHSV010000336.1 GCA_022865525.1 Thermodesulfovibrionales bacterium | reverse complement strand
TTTCTTCTGCAATTTCTTTCAACTGGTTGAATTTATCCTGGTTGATGTATTCTGCGTCAAGGGCTACATAAAGTTGAGATCGGACTTCGGCGGCTGAACCTTTGGCAATAACAAGGAATTGATGGAATTCAGCACGTCCCGCACGTTCAAAACCCTCCGCTATGTTCGACATTATAGAGACCGAAGCACGTCTGGGCTGAGTGTCCCAAGGGGTCAAATATTTATCCTTGATACACAAGACATATTTGCCAACTTTCAAGAATAAAGATTTGACCCCCTTTTCCCCCTTTTCCCGACCCCCTTTTCCCCCAAAAGGCAAAATAACTGATACCGGTTATGATCCGGGAGCTGAGAAAAAGGTGCAACTCGTATATCAGATTGATTTCTGATAATACGTGTCTGCATATCTCGAAATTATGGGGACAGCATGCTTTTTGCGGACCAGTTAATCCTTGAAAATGAGTAAGCTGTCCCCGGAACTCGATCGGGGATCACACCCGCCGGATTACACGACCTTGCCCGGCCGCACAATAAATCTGTCCCCTTTTCGTCTTTAATTATCAATAAATATGAAGAACCTCTCCTTTCTACTTAAATCAAACTTTCCAACAGCTCAATTGTATTTATAATTAAAGGATAAACTTGTTCTTGAACGTCACAATTATCGATCCAATCATTTTTATCAGGCAATCCTGTTTCCGCACAACCATTTGTCTTGCCAAGAATATCCCTCTGAAGTTTATTAAGCGCCTCTTGATAATTGCCTTGATCCACTGACTCCAAAGCTGAATTGATCTTATTCGTGAGCGCATTCTGCTGGTTATTGTTATCTAATTCGACTGGATCAAGACTATTTATTGTCTCGACAGTCTCATCCATTTCTTGTGTAACTGCTGTTTCCACTGTGATCACAACTGCTGATATGTTATGAGGAATACTATCAACAAATCCATCGTTTACAACAAGACTCACCACATAGGTCCCAGCCACATCTGCATCAAAACTTGTCTGCACATCAATTGGAGTATTCAGAATAGCTTGGCTTCCTTCTGGCAAGGATACAATGTTCCAGCTATAGGTTAATGGATCAAAATTTGCGTCTTGACTCTCACTCCCATCAAAAAAGACTGTATCACCCAAGATTGCCGACTGATTAATTCCTGCATTGGCTACTGGTTTCACATTGTCAAAGCTCACTCTAATTGTATCTGTATTGCTTGTAGCACCAAAGGAGTCCATTACAACAAGGTTAATTGCATAATCACCATGAATATCTGCAACAAATGCAGGACCAGCAGAAGTAGGATCATCAAGGGTTGCCAAACTTCCTACAGGCATTGAAGTAATAATCCAATTGTAAGTGATAGTATCACCGTCGTCATCAAAACTCTGAGCGCCATCAAGCTGGACAGTTGTGCCTATCTCTATTATTGCCTGACCCAAACTTGCATCTGCAATTGGGGCAGTGTTGAATGTGCTGATAACTACCTCATCAGCCACACTTGAAACTCCCAAGTTGTCAGTGACCATCAAGTTAATTGTATAGTTTCCTAATAAATCAGGAGTGAAGGAAGGATTAACGGCAGTAGGGTCTGAAAGCGTTACGTTGCTCTCCTCAGGCATTGAGATAATTGACCATAAAAATGCCAAAGGGTATTGCTCATCTGGATCATAGCTTGCGCTTGCATCAAGAGTAACAAGATCACCTACGTGCAATGTCTGATCACTGCCAGCATTGGCTATTGGTATATCAAAAATAACAAAATATACCCTAGTTTCTCCGCTTGGTGAATCTGTTACCGTGACAGTAACATCGTTCATTCCGGCCAAAGCGCTATCGTTCGGATCATTTGGAGAAATCCAATATGTTTTGCCTTTTGTAATACGGTTATTTTC
>JALHSV010000335.1 GCA_022865525.1 Thermodesulfovibrionales bacterium | reverse complement strand
TGCACCGTCTTGAAAAAAAAAGATTAAAACGGGAAGAAGCTCTCCAGAGGATACGATCGCAGCTTCCCATTGAGGAAAAAATCAGGAAATCTGATTTTACCGTCAATAACAATGGAACACCGGCAGAGACGGAGCTGCAGGTGAGAAGCATTTATGAAATGCTCCTCCAAGAAGGTCATCATGGAGATCGTTGTAGGGCTCGAAGCCTTAAATAAAATATACCCTGATACGGTACTCACTATAGGTAACTATGATGGTGTCCATCTGGGCCATCAGAAGATCCTCTCAACAGTCGTAAAGAAGGCTGGAGAGATGAAAGGCACATCTATGGTGATGACCTTTGAGCCCCACCCGATGAAAGTTATCGCACCGGAAAGAAATATAAAACTGCTTACGACCACGGAGGAGAAGGCACGGCTTATCGAGACGATGGGGATACATGTCCTGCTTTTAATAAACTTTAATAAAGAATTTTCCAGCATGCTTCCGGATGATTTTATCAATGAGGTCCTGGTGAAAAGAATACATGTCAGGGAGATCATTGTCGGCACGAATTATACCTTTGGAAAGCATAAGAAGGGGACAATAGATCTGCTGAGGAAGCGGGGGAAATCTTTCGGCTTCGGCGTTCAGGCAATCAGAAATGTCATGGTGCACGGAAATATCGTGAGCAGCAGCGCTGTCAGATCCCTCCTCCAGAGAGGAGCGGTCCATGAAGTTTCACAATACCTTGGAAGGGCATGTTCGATTGAAGGGAGTGTAATAAAAGGAAAGGGAAGAGGTCAAAATCTCCTGCACATTCCAACAGCAAACATCACGACACCGGTTGAGATCGCACCCAGGGAGGGTGTTTATGCGGTAAGGGTCAATGTGAGGGGCACTGTCTACAACGGTGTTGCAAATATCGGAAAAAATCCGACCTTCGGGAACGAGAACGTAAGTTATGAAGTGCACCTCTTCAGTTTTTCCGGTAACCTTATCGGAGAGAATATCAGGATATATTTTGTCGATAGAATCCGGGGTGAGCGGACATTTCCGGATCCTGTCAGTCTCGAAAAGCAGATCCGGGACGACATAGAATATGCCAAAAACCTTCTGAACGCAAAAAATCCGGCATTATGAACTGCTCCCTGTATTCATGAGTAAGCGTGCCAAATCGAATCGGTTTTCGACGCCTGATTTCATGTAAATATTACTCAGGTGATCTTTTACGGTCTGCTCGGATATCTCAAGCTCTTCTGCAATTTCGACATTTTTCAAACCATCAAGTACACGCCTGAGTATATCGGTTTC
Organism: Thermodesulfovibrionales bacterium; assembly: GCA_022865525.1. Classification (GTDB taxonomy): domain Bacteria; phylum Nitrospirota; class Thermodesulfovibrionia; order Thermodesulfovibrionales; family SM23-35; genus JALHSV01. The sequence continues at coordinate 679 of JALHSV010000335.1, read as the reverse complement.
CCTACGGGTCAGTCTGAATTGCTTTCTTATCTCATTCATGTCAAGCTTCTGAGAAACCGTCTCCTCTAAGATGAAAATGCCGACAAGCGGTTTGGGGCTCTCGGCAATGAAAAACTTGAATATCCAGTTGCTCGACGAGCCATCAAGTCTCCTCAACATATAAACTTCGCCGGGAAATAATTCGTGCAGACTGGATTTATCCATTGCATCGAAGATTCTTCGGGTTAAGGGAGGTATTTCGTCCGGAAGAAGATACCGTTTGAGGAAATTCGCTGCCATTCTGTTTGAGTAAATCATCTGCAATTTTTTATCATAAACAATAACTCCTACAGGCATCTTGTTGAGGATTACGGCGACTATATCATCCATTCCTGCCCCCTTTATGGTAGAGTTACATTGATACTATATATTATAATTCATGAAATTTCTGCTCAATTTTGTTTATTTTGCCCGGCGGTATGCTTTGCTTGCTAAAAATCATAAAAATCTATTATTATTAAAGGAATAAAAATTCAGGAGGAGCAGGTTGAAAGAAGGTATTCATCCGTCATACAATGAGATAAAAATCGAATGTGCCTGTGGTGAGGTTTTCACAACACGGTCAACGAGACAAAAAATCCATGTAGATATCTGTTCAAAGTGCCATCCGTTCTTTACCGGCAAACAGAAGCTTCTTGAT
>JALHSV010000334.1 GCA_022865525.1 Thermodesulfovibrionales bacterium | reverse complement strand
TGATGGAGAGTTCAAGGCCATGCTTCACGCATGGCCTTTTTTTTCAACTGCATTCTATGCAATTGCTTACAATTGCATACAGATAAAAAAATATGTCACAGTAATATGGTATGTATATAATGCATGTGTAAGGAGAATCACTGTTCATGGAAAAAGAAAAAATACTGGTCATCGATGATGAAGAGTTGATCCTGGACATCGCCCGGGAAATACTGACCAATATCGGCTATGATGTCATGATAACATCAGATGGGCATGAGGGCATAAAAATGCTTTCGAAAGAGAAGTTTGCCCTTTTATTAACTGACATAAGAATGCCTGATATAAACGGACTGGAAGTTATTAAACATGTTCGAGATTACAACAGAGAAATACCAATTATCATTATTACAGGTCATGGTACTCTCGATGTCGCCATCAAAGCGCTGAAATTGGGTGCACAGGGTTTTCTTTTGAAACCGTTCACAACTACAGAACTCCGAACTGCTGTTACGGAAGCACTCGAAAAGACACGGTTACTCAACGACAATATAAGAATGCGAGCTCTCATGCCGCTTTTTGAGGTGAGTAAAGAGATTATCAGTGAAACCGATACAAAGAAGCTCCTTACATTAATTATCGAGATTGCCGTGAGGGAGACGCGGGCAGACAGGGCGTGCCTCTTCTTAACCGATGAGACAACAGGCAAGATTGTTATGGCAGAGGATTACGGATTTTCACCTGCCTCCATCACTGATTTGAGAGAAAAACATCTTGAAAAATTATCCTCAATGCTTATGAAAGAAAACAGACCTGTGCTGGTCGTCCCTGGATTACCAATGCCTGAAGGATTCGAGGAGATACCGGGGACAAAAGAATACTCCAGTATTTACATGCCTCTTACGGTTCGTGGAAAGGGCATCGGAATCCTCTCCCTGAGCAGGGCTGGTGCGGAACATCCTTTCTCTCTCCCGGATGTTGAACTTGTGTCGGTCCTGGGCGGTCAGGCAGCAGCTGCCATAGAGAATGCCCGTCTCTATGAGAAACTCGAACAGTCTTATATGTCTACGATCGTTACCTTGTCAGGTATTGCTGAGGCGAAGGATTTCTATACCGACAAACATATGAAAGATATCGCGGAATATTCTGTTGATATTGCGAGGAAACTCGGACTGTCTGAGGCCGATGTAGAGAATATAAGAATGGCTGCTCTCTTGCATGACCTCGGGAAAATTACGGTCCCGGATGATATCCTGAAGAAACCCGGAAGACTCTCTGAAGAAGAAATGGAGGTCATCAGAAAGCACCCGGCACATGGTGCAAAGATGATTGAGTCTATTGAACCCTTGAAAGATGCACGGGAGATCATACGACATCATCATGAATATTATGATGGTTCCGGATATCCCGATGGCCTGAGAGGACAGGATATTCCCCTCGGTGCAAGAATAATTGGTGTGGCAGATGCATTTGACGCAATGACAAGCAACAGGCCTTACAGAAAAGCACTCCCCATGGACAAGGTAATAAAGGAGCTGAAGGACTTCTCAGGCATTCAGTTTGACCCTGATATTGTCTTAATATTGATATCAATCCTTCGCGAAAAAGGTATTCTGGAGCATGATTAGATCTTCGAATTTGGACCCGTTCGTGTCATATGGATGTTACGCTTGACAGCATCCGTGACATCAGGCTGTATCAGCCGAAAAATGGATACCGTTTTTCTGTTGATTCCCTGCTGCTTTTTGATTTTGTCAACCTCAAGAAAGCGAAGAGCATAGCAGATCTCGGAGCAGGGTCCGGCATTATTGGCATTTTGCTTGCAAGAAAATATCCCGATGCATCTGTAGATCTCTTTGAGCTGCAAGACAACCTTGCCGGCATTGCTGAAAAGAATGTCATCCTGAATCGCTGTGAAGACCGGGTTCGCGTGATCAAATGCGATCTCAGAGAACTGCAAGCCGCGCCGTCAGCGCATCCCCGGTATGATCTTGTGGTATCAAACCCGCCCTTCAGGCGGTTAAAGAGCGGCCGTCTGAATATTGAAGAGGAGAAGGCCATTGCGCGGCATGAAATCACACTACGCTTGCACGAATGTATCAATGCAGCTTCAGTTCTTCTCAGAAACAGGGGAAGATTGTGCATGATTTATCACCCCTGCAGACTTTCGGAACTCCTCAATGTCATGAGGGGAAAGGGGATCGAGGCAAAGAGAATGAGGTTTGTTCATTCGAATCCGTCGTCAGAAGCGAAGATGGTCTTGCTGGAGGCCGTTCAGGGAGGGAGAGTAGGATTGAAGGTTGAAGAGCCGTTGTATATATACCGGGAAGACGGCAGGTATACAGAAGAGATGGAGAGGATGTATCGTACATAGGATGAAAAATACTAAAACTTATGGAAATAATACAAGCTTTTCTCACATATCTCACGGCTGAGAAGGGGCTGTCGAGAAATACGGTTGCCTCATATCAACTTGATCTGAAAAAATTTCATGCATTCCTCACTGCAAAAAATACGGATTTTCTTTCATTCTCAAAGGCTGATATCGTTGATTTTATCCAGAAGCTCAGGGATGAAAAATACTCGACTGCAAGCATCTGCCGGTTTATCTCTACCATTAAGAGCCTCTGCAAATATCTTCTTGTGGAAAATCGTATTACAGAAGACCCGTCAGAGAATCTTCAGTCACCGAAGAGGTGGGAGAGGCTTCCGAAGGCTATCAGCATTGCAGACGTTAAAACATTGCTGGAATCGGGCCATCCCAATAATCTTTCTGAACCTGTTGTAAACAGGGACTATGTCATGTTTGAACTTCTCTATTCTTCCGGTCTGCGCGTCAGTGAGCTGATATCCCTTAAACTTGAAGACATCAGTTTCGATGCCGGCTTCCTGAGGGTCATGGGGAAGGGATCAAAGGAGAGGATTGTTCCGCTCCATATGAGAGCACTTGGGATGTTAAAACGGTATGTAAGCCTAAAAAGGCCTGAAATCCTCCGGAAGAAGAGTTCTCCTTACCTGTTCATTACACGGAGAGGAGGCCCGATGACACGGCAGCGTTTCTGGCAGACAATGAAAAAATTAGGCAGAAGAACCGGCCTCGATATATCACCCCATACCATGAGGCACTCATTTGCAACGCATCTTCTTGAGGGCGGAGCTGACCTTCGGTCATTGCAGAAGCTCCTTGGACATGCTGACATATCAACAACGCAGATCTATACAAAGGTCACAACGGACCGCTTGAAACAGGTTTATACAAAACACCATCCGAGAGCATAGAGACAGTAAACAGTAAACAGGAGATTGGGAACGGTGACAAGAAAAAAGATTTTGTTATATACTTCTTAGGCGTCACTTATTCTGCGGTACTAAAAGAAAACGGAGGTTGCGTATGCCGGAAAAACTGCGTCATGAGGAGTTGTATGGGTTTTGTGACCCTTCTGTCTTTGCCTTTACTACAACGAGTGATCTGCCGGATTTTAAAGAGACGATAGGCCAGGAAAGGGCTCTGCATTCCCTTGATTTTGGTTTGAGCCTGGAGAGTTCCGGTTTCAATATTTTTATTCTTGGAGAGCACGGAACCGGCAAGATGACAACGGTCAGGTCATTCCTCAGTCAAAAGGCTATGAACGAAACTGTGCCGGAAGACTGGTGTTATGTCTCCAATTTTAAGGATCCCGATGCTCCCCTGGCAATTTCTCTTCAACCCGGGCAGGCGGTAATTTTTCAGAAAGATATGGACGAGGTCATCAAGATACTGAAAATTGAAATTGCCAAGGTCTTCGAATCAAAGGAATACGAGAAACAGAGAAATAAAATTGCAGAGGAGGCACAGAGGAAGCAGAAAGCACTTTTTACCAGCCTCGAGGAAGAGGCCCAGGAGAAAGGTTTTTCGGTACGCAAGACCGTCAGCGGATTGATCATTGTTCCCGTTAAGAAGACCGGGGAACCATTGACAGAAGAAGAGTATGAACTCCTCGAAGAAAAGACGAGAAAGAGGCTTGACGAGATCGGAAAGCATCTCCAGGAAAAACTCAACGACGTCGTGCGCATGGTTCGGGAAAATGAGAAACTTGTCAAAGATGTGATCGGGAAGCTTGAAAAAGAGGCTGCGCTCTCTGCGGTCGGACATCTCATCGATGAATTGAAGAGCAAATACAAAGAATACGAAAAGATCATTGTATACCTTGATGAAGCAAAGGAAGACATCCTTGAGCATCTTGACGATTTCAAGGTTCAGGAGGAACAGTCCCCGCAATTGCCGTTTATGAAACTCCAGAAGGCGGAACCGACATTCACAAGATATACGGTAAATGTTCTCGTCAACAATAAGGATTGCAAAGGGGCTCCCTGCGTGTTTGAGAGCAATCCGACGTATTATAACCTCTTTGGGAGGATAGAGCACAAAATACACTATGGGCTTGCTTTGACGGATTTCTCGATGATAAAGTCAGGATCCCTGCACAAGGCGAACGGGGGTTATCTTGTCATCAACGCACTTGATCTGCTGCGCAACATCTTTGCATATGACGCGCTGAAACGGGCGATCAGGCACAGAGAGATGAAGATAGAGGATGTATGGGAACAGTACCGGGCGATATCAACAACGACTCTCAGACCTGAAGCGATACCGCTAAATATCAAGGTGATACTGGTTGGAAATCCGTATCTTTACTATCTCCTCTATAACCTCGATGAAGAGTACCGGGAGCTGTTCAAGGTGAAAGCTGATTTTGACAGCAGGATGATGAGAAATGAAGAGAACATTCACAAGTATGCTTTTTTCATCGCTACTCTTTGCAGGGAAGAGAATCTGTTGCCTTTTGACAGGTCAGGTGCTTCGAAGGTCGTAGAGTTCAGTTCACGGCTTGCAGAGCACCAGAAGAAACTGTCAGCACGGTTCAGCGATATAGCGGACATCCTGCGGGAAGCCAGTTACTGGGCATCAAAAGCCGGCGGTACCATTGTTAACGGGGAGCATGTGCAGAGGGCAATTGATGAAAAAATATTCAGAACGAACCGGATTGAAGAACGCCTGCGCGAAATGATTTTAGAGGGAACGATCATTGTCGAGACACACGGGGAAAAGGTCGGGCAGATTAACGGGCTGGCTGTCCTTGATCTGGGTGACTACAGTTTCGGAAAACCTTCAAGGATAACAGCAAGGACCTATGCCGGGAAGGCAGGGGTTGTAAATATCGAGAGGGAGACAAAGATGAGCGGGAAGATACATGAAAAGGCCATTCTCATCATCTCCCACTACCTCGGCAGCAGATATGCAGCCAGGAAACCGATAAGCCTGACTGCATCCATTACATTCGAGCAGTTATATGACACGGTGGAAGGTGACAGCGCCTCGTGTGCCGAGCTGTATGCGCTCCTGAGCAGTATTGCACAGGTGCCCTTGAAGCAGAATATTGCGGTTACTGGGTCCATGGACCAGAACGGCGATGTCCAGCCTGTCGGAGGGATCAATGAGAAGATCGAGGGATTCTTTGACCTCTGCCGTGTGACAGGACTTGATGGAAGTCACGGTGTGATTATTCCTGCACGGAATGTCAAAAATCTCATGTTGAAAAAAGATGTCGTTGACGCTGTGAGGGACGGCAAATTTTTTATTTACCCCATCCAAAAGGCTGATGAGGGGCTTGAGCTCCTCACGGGCATGAAGGTTGGAGAACCCGCTGATGACGGGACCTATCCGGAAGGCACAATTAATTACCTTGTTGTAAAACGTCTTGCGGAAATCTCAGAGTCGATGGAAAAGAAGAAGGAAAAAGAAGAAGAAAAAGAGGAAGAGAAAAAGGAAATAGAAAAGGATAATGAAAAGAGCGGTATGGCTGATTGAGGCAGGGCTATCGATAATCCTGTCCATACCGATTGCAGTCCTGCCATTGCAATGGGCATTAAAGGCCGGGGAAGTTCTCGGCCTTTTGCTTTTTTATCTGTGGGGAAGCAGGCGGAGGATTGCCATAGAGAACCTGACAAAAACTGTGGCAGTTCATGCCCTCATAATCCAGGAACCGGTCGAAGGAATTATCAGGGATAACTTCAAAAATCTCGGGAGGTCCTTTGCAGAGGTCATCAAAATCTACTACGGATTAGGGCGAAAGATTATCGACTCCGTTCAGGTTGAAGGCGTCGAATACTTTCATGCGGCACGAGCAAAAGGCAAAGGGATTCTCTTCATAACGGGACACTGCGGCAACTGGGAGCTGCTTGGAATTTCCTCATCAGCAAAGCTTTCCTCTTTCTCCATTGTCGCGAGACCGATCAACAACCCCTTCATCAACAATCTCGTCGAACGGGCAAGAAAGAAATACGGCAACAGCATTATTTACAAGAAGGGCGCCCTCAAGCCTATTATGCAGGGTCTCAAAAATAATGAATGCATAGGCATCCTCATGGATCAGGCGGTTATCCCTGAAGAAGGATACGTAGTAGATTTTCTCGGAAGGGGTGCGTGGACAACAAAAATTCCAGCCCTCATTGCCAGAAAAACCGGCGCATCGGTTCTTCCGGTTTTTATCCACAGAGAAAATCATGGACATAGAATCAAGTTCTACCCAGAGGTAGAACTCTCTCCTGCTGATGATAAAGACGAAGCTCTTAGAGCGGATACAGCGAAATTTTCTGGTTTTATCGAAGAATATATACGGGAACACCCAGCAGAATGGCTCTGGATACACAGGAGGTGGAAGCGGGTGAACGACTGAGTCCATCTCTTGTGCTCTGTCGGCATCAGCGGATTTTATCGTCAGCGGGGATAAGGATCTGTGTGATGTTGTCACACATAAGTCGATCAAGATCATAAGGGCTTCACATCTAATGTGTTGATTTCCAAGAAGAAATCAGTAAGTTATCGTTTCTGATATAATTTTGCTGAATATGAGTAAGAATTGTTGCATCAATATTGTAGCTGTCCCTATTTATTCTAAACTTCCCTATATCAGAAACAGCAACTGCAAGACAAGCAACTGTTGCACTTTTTAACTACCGTCGGAGGCTATCGCCGCAATTTAAAACTGACAACTAACTGCTTTTAAAATTACTTGCCACTGCAATGTGGGGTGTATGCCTAACGGCACCCATCAGCCGCGAGCGTTTAGCGAGTCGTCTACATGGGTTGGTTCGGCGCATCCAATGAATGAATTCCCGGCAGCGCGTTCTTCGGGGAAGTATCGATTCGAGGGTAAATGGCTGAATAGGCAAGGCCGGGGTGGCGTTTCCCGTAACGTCCTGGAACGTCCTGGGTCCAGTCACTCGAGGCATCTCAATAATAGCAGCCACACCAGGGAAAAGTCGGGATCAATACGACCGATTGACAATCTCGTTCAATTTCATGTTTAATGTTTATCGTAAGCAAGATAATTCCCACGGGGAACCGATTGAAACCCCATAGGAAAATTGAAACTCCATAATAAACATCTCGCAGCGGCTTAGTCCTTCACACTTCAATCTGCAATTGCCCTCAATACGGATAATTCCATTCTTTTCGGGGAGTTACTGCAACTTCAGATTGAAGCTTAACCGCACTATGCATCTCTGTGGGCTATTCAGACAGGGTTTAGTACGGGAAGGAACACTAAGAAAGGATTTCTTTGATAAGAAGTAAAATATGTGTGCGAACCCAGAATTAGGTTGCCTTGAGCCTTTTTGTTTAAGTGGGGTGCTTTGGTAGATGCTTTAGGCTTCTCCTTCACTGGAGGCTTGCTCACCACATCTGACACCTGCTCCCTTATTATCTTACTTGATTCTCAGGCGTTATCTATTCTGGGTATCGCACCTTAATGCTATTTTGATCATACGAGAACAGATAATCAATCCTACCTGAGTAGGGGTATATTTTTAAACATATTAGTGCACAGAGGATGCAACTGAAATCTTTATTTGTTCAATTGTATTGATTATGGCTTTCAAGGAAAATGCAGCCCACTCGGGATTTGCCTGGCTGTTGTCATTTTCGGCATCGCAATATACAACATACTGATACGGCTCAGGAATACGGTGAAATCGTCATGGTCAGATATAGATGTCCAACTGAAAAAGAGGTATGACCTCGTGCCGAATCTTGTTGAGACCGTAAAAGGGTACGCTTTACATGAAAAGAACGTGGATTCTCGGGGGGGTGGTTTCGGCGGAGGCGGCGGCGGAAGCTGGTAGGTTTATTTGCTTTTTTTATAAACCTTCTGCATGATCTCGGGGAACCATGTTTTGAATTCAGGATATACCCTTCCGAGGAAAAGCTTCAGTCCTTTAATTTCGTTTTTTAACTCTTTTACCTCTTGCAGGTCTTTATTCACAGCTTCTAACTTCTCAATAAGGGTTACCAGTTCTTTCTCAAGTAGTTTCGTTTTGTCATGAGTCATTATTTCTTTTTTCAAATCAGTATCCTCCCATATTAGCTAAAAAATATGTTGAGCATTTTGGCATATAATACCAGATACGTTACAAACACTTAAAGATTCTTAACGTTATGTTAGGCTTTAAAATTTGTCATTCCGGCTTGGCCGGAATCTTTCCGAAAAAGAGACCACTCTACACCCCTTTTCTTGAGGGAAATAAGAAGGATTCCCGACAAGCGGGAATGACAACGTTGGAACAGAGCTTGCCGTAAATAACACAATCTACATACAATACTTCAAGCATATTTGGATTCTGCTCTTTTTTGCCGCTTTGCTTTTTGCTTCCTAATTTTTTCTCTTTTCATCTCTTCATGTGTTGCCTGACCTGACAGGTTCTCCAATCTCTTGATGAGCTCCCGTCGGGCGAGAAAACGGTTGATGGACTGGCTCCTGTCCTTCATGCACTTCACTTCAGTTCCCGTAGGGACGTGTTTGATGTACACACAGGTTGCGGTTTTATTGACATTCTGTCCCCCGTGGCCGGATGAACGGATGAACTTTTCCTTGATATCCTTTTCGAGGATATCAAGAGCTTTCATCCTCTCACGGAGCCATGTATTTTTTTCTTCACTGACTGCAAAAGTAAGCATTTATGCTTCTTTCAAGGGTATTTTGTACCATCCCTTGCTGCTGATGTACTAAAATCCTTTGTTGAGTATTATAATAAAGTCCATGGAAGATATAGTGAAATATTTACCGAATACATTTATCCCGATTTTTGTCGCAATCAATATCTTCATGCTCCTGCCGCTCTTCATCTCCATGACAAAGGATATGACCAGGCCGGAGAGGTCGAAGGTTGTGAAGGAATCGATACTGACGGCGATTTTAGTGAGTCTTTCGTTTGTAGCACTGGGGGAAGTGATTTTCAGGATCCTGGGAATCACAGGGGACGATTTCAAAACTGCGGGGGGACTTGTTCTTCTCGTCTTTGCAGTGCGGGATCTCATACACAGTGGAGAGGAGCGGATAAAATCCGACATCAATGTCGGGGTGGTGCCTATCGGGGTGCCGTTGATCGTAGGACCCGCGGTACTCACGAATATCCTGATCCTTGTTGATCACTACGGTATCATTCCGACGGTCATCTCTTTGCTGCTCAATCTGATTATTGTTTGGATTTTCTTAAGTAACGCCGAGAGGATGATGAATTTCTTTGGTAAGGGCGGCATAATCGGCATAGGGAAGGTAATGTTACTTCTTCTTGCCGCTATTGCAATCATGATGATACGGATTGGTGTTGTGAACATCATACGGAATAACTTTAACATATAAAGGAGTTAAGCGATGCTAATCGGGATTATGTCTGATACTCATGACAACATACCGCTCGTGAAAAAGGCGATCGAAATCTTTAATGAAAAAAGAGTCGGATATGTGATCCATGCCGGCGATTATACGTCACCGTTTACCCTAAAACTGTTCAAAGAGCTTCAATGCAAATATATCGGCATATTCGGCAACAACGATGGTGATAAACTCCTCCTCCTGGAAAGTGCCGAGGGGAATATCCGCAATCAGCCTTACATCTTCACCCTCCGGGACAGAAGGATTGTGGTGATGCATGAACATCATGTCGTTGATGCTCTTGCCGACAGCGGTCATTTTGACCTTGTCATTTATGGGCATACACACAAGGCTGATGTCCGGAAGGTGAAGAATACGCTCGTTGTAAACCCCGGTGAGGTGAGCACATATCTTTACGGGAAATCTACCGTTGCGCTTGTTGATCTTGAAAAGTTGGAAGCAGAGATTGTCGAGCTAAATTGAGAGAACTTTAACCCCCTCCCCTGAACCCCTCCCACCAGGGGAGGGTGAGGGTGAACCTTAAACAGTTATCCCATCTATTCTCTTTAATCCCGCATCGATGGCCATCTGTACAGCATCTGCGTATTCCTGGGGAGTAATTCTCCTGTTCAGGGGAGGCTGGTCAAATGCCTTGAAGCAGGGATGGTACTGGTCCATGATATTGATGTAGGTATTTTTAGAGCTCTCTTCCGCCAGGAACTTTACAACACCAGCAGTTCCTGCAATCCCCTCTGGCAATACAAGATGCCTGACGAGCAATCCTCTCATTGCTATGCCTCTCTGATCGGTTACCAGGTCACCGACCTGCCGGTGCATCTCTTTTATTGCGGTCATTGCAGACTGTGGATAATCCTCTGCCTTTGAATACTTGAAAGCCATAGCCGGGTCACTGTATTTGAAGTCAGGCATGTAAATATCAACAATGCCATATAGTATTTCGATTGCATGCAGTGATTCATACCCACCGCAGTTATAGACAACTGGAATGTTCAGACCTTTTTCTGATGCAATCAGAAGCGACCTGAGAATCATTGGCATCTGATGGGTAGGGGTGACAAAATTTATGTTGTGGCAGCCCTGTTGCTGCAAAGAGAGCATAATCTCAGCCAATTTCTCGAATGAAATCTCTATGCCCTCACCGAGATGACTGATTGAATAATTCTGGCAGAAGAGGCAGCCGAGGTTGCAATTACCCATAAAAATAGTTCCGGAACCAAACCTCCCGACCAAAGGTTTCTCTTCACCAAAATGAAGACCGTAGCTTGAGATGAATGGCTTGTCTCCTGTCCTGCAAAAACCGCTTTGGCCAGAGGTTCTGTCAACCCTGCACTCCCTCGGACATAAAGTGCATTCTTTGAGAATCTCTTCCGCTTCCCTGACTTTATCAGACAGTATATTTGGAGGAAGCCGAAGATATGCCGGTGTGAAAGTGTGATTGTCCATGATTTTAGTTTACCGTGGAGGTGAAATATTGGGAAGAGCAGAGGGTAATGAAAAGATCAGACCTTAAAATA
>JALHSV010000333.1 GCA_022865525.1 Thermodesulfovibrionales bacterium | reverse complement strand
CATTACTGTTTTCAGTCCATCAGCAAATCCCTGATCGAAGGGCTTAGTCCATTCTGCAAGCGTTGACACAAAACGATCCGGATGTAATTCCTTATCCTGAAGCACCAGCGCTACCGCGCCGCTGATTGCGACAGCACCTGCCGAACATCGCGGGTCTCTATGGGTAATCCTGCCCTGATCATGTGCCGCCTGAATGAGCTTCTGCGGATTGTCAAAAAAGAACAGACCGATGGGTGCTGCCCGCATGGCACTTCCGTTGCCTGCAGCCGGAGGCGGAGCACCTGATTCTTCCCATGGAATCCCGAGAGCTAATCTTTTTGCAGCCTCTTTTGTCGAATACCCGAAGCCGACAATCCGCTTCTCAGAAAAAATACGCTTTATTCTTTCTGCATAATCAGCGGGATTGAAGTTTTTTTGTGCCACATAGCTCTGTATCAGTTCGCGCGCAAGCTGAGAATCATCTGAATACTGTCCAAACTGCAAAGGAAACCTTCCGAACTCCCCTGCTTTTTCGGTTTTCAGATAATCTTCCACATACCTTTGCGATGCTTCGGGTGAGAATCCCTCTACGACAAAACCGGTTGCATCGCCAAGACACTGGCCTACCAGACATCCACTGAATTGATCTTTATAGGGTTGCATGCTTTTCTGATTATCTGACAATACTACCCGAGGGGACTTGTCTATCAGGATGCAAAAGGATCGGTTTACCATCGGCATCCGCTGCGAGTATCATCCCCTGACTCTCGACTCCCCTGATATTCCTGGGTTCCAGATTCAGGAGCACGGGAATCTCTTTCCCAATAAGGTGATCCGGCTGATAGGTTTCGGCGATGCCTGCGACGATCTGCCTTTTCTCGGTGCCGAAATCGATCTCTAATTTGAGTAATTTATCCGTTCCTTTGACGCTTTCAGCAGACACAATGGTGCCGATCCTGATATCCAATTTCTTGAAATCGTCATAGGTAATCATTGGTATATTATCGGCAGGAGAATAAATTTTATCAACAAAATCCTTAGAGCATGCTTGGAAAAATCAGAGTTTACATAGTTCTTGCCGTATGATAGAATTTTTCATGAAGAACGGTGTGCTGGCAGGGCTCGTTTGTGTGCTTCTTCTCAGCATTTTTTTTCTGTTGAAGACGGGAAAGGAATCACGGGTGGATCTGCGAATAACAGGCAGTTCTTTTCTTGAAGATATCAGGATTCTGCAAAAGAAGAAGGGCGTAACTGTCTGGACACTGACAGCAGAGAAGGCAGACTTCCTTGAGGGAGAGGATAAAGCCGAGTTGCATACCATCAGTCTGGCGGTGCCGGAAAATAACCTCATGCTCCATGCCGACAAAGGAACGTATAATTTTTCAGAAAAAAGTTTTACTACAGATACTATTGTTGAAGCCAGGGCAGAGAATTACCGCATAACAGCGGATTCGCTCGACCTCGATGTCTCTTCAGCCAATATTCAGACAGAAGGCAGGGTGCGCCTCGAGGGGAAGGGGTTTTCTCTGGAAGGGCAGGGTATGCAGGCCGGGAAAGAACAAAAGGTGAGGATATTCAATGATGTCAAAGCGATTTTTCATAACTGATTTTTACCGTTTGTGTTGCTTCCTATCAGTCTTTTTGTTGCTCGCTACCAATATCCTTGCTGAAAATGCACCGAAGAAGATAAAAGGGCCGATCACCATAACCTCTGAGATGCTGACAGCAGATAACCAGGCCCGCACAGCACTTTTCGAAAAGTCTGTTATTGCCCGGACAACCAGCATGACCATGTATGCCGACAGGATGCTTGTCCATTATGAAAAAGAAAGCGGCAATGTTACCAGAATTGATGCAAGCGGTACGGTTAAGGTCGTCACAGGGAACCGGGTTATTACTTCTCAAGAGGCAATGTATTCTGCAGTCGGGGAAAAGATTATCTTCACCGGCGAGCCAAAGGCTGTTGAGGGTGAAAATGTTGTCACAGGCAAAAAAATGACATACCTTATGAATGAAGATCGTTTCCTTGTAGAAGGAAGCAAAGTCTTCCTTACCAATAAGAAAGAGCAATAGGGCATTTATCATGCACCTTCTTGAAGCAAAAAATCTGGTAAAAAATTACGGGAAAAGGCAGGTCGTCGCTGGTTTGAATCTTTACGTCAGCACCGGTGAGATCGTGGGTCTCCTGGGACCGAATGGTGCAGGCAAGACAACCACCTTCTATATGATGGTTGGACTGATCAGGCCGGACGGCGGTCAGATTTTTCTCGATCATGAAGATTTAACCGCCCTGCCCATGTACCGGCGGTCTCTCATGGGCATAAGCTATTTACCCCAGGAACCATCAATATTCAGAAAACTTACCGTTGAAGAGAATATCAAAGCAGTGCTCGAGATCAGAGGATTGAAACGGGATGAGATTGATGCTGAAGGGGAACGATTATTGAAAGAGTTTCATCTTGTGCACCTCTCCAAAAAGGAGGGGTATAAGCTCTCGGGCGGTGAGAGGAGAAAGACGGAAATAGCCAGGGCTATAGCGATAAAACCGAGATTCATCTTATTTGATGAGCCGTTTGCCGGCATCGATCCTCTGGCGATGATAGAACTGAAGAAGATGCTCAGTTATCTGAAGGGCAGGGGTATCGGGGTGCTGATAACGGATCACAATGTCCGGGATACGCTTTCTATTACCGACAGGGCATATATTATCAGCAACGGACAGATACTCGAGGAAGGAAGTCCTGACAAGATTGCATCGGATCCCAGGGTTAAAGAGGCTTTCCTTGGCGAGGAGTTTACCCTGTAATGGCTCTTGAGAACAGGCTTGAACTCAGATTATCTCAAAAATTAATCCTGACGCCCCAACTGCAGCAGGCAATCAAACTGCTCCAGATGCCGTATCTTGAACTGTCGCAGTTTCTCAGCCAGGAACTTATAGAAAATCCCTTCCTTGAGGAGACTGCTGATGAAGTATCCGCAGATGAACTCACTCCGGAAGAGAAAGACTCTATCGAGGTTGAGGAACCAGAAGAGGATGCGGGGGCTCCACTCGAAAAGCTCATGAACTTCTCGGTGGACGAATATTTTGAAGACCGGATTTCCGATGGGAGAGATGTGGGGTATTTCAATCCCGGGACTATCACCCCCCCATCATTTGAGCAATTTCTTTCACGAAAACCTGATCTGTACGACCACCTTTTATGGCAACTGAGACTCTCGCATGTATCCGAAAATATCAAGAGAGCCGGAGAAATCATCATAGGAAATATTGATGAAAACGGATACCTTACCGCCTCTCTCGAAGAAATCCGTGATGCAGGGGGGACCTGGCCCGAGGAGGTTGAGAAAGCCCTCGCGGTGATACAGAGTTTTGATCCCTCCGGAGTAGGTGCCCGGGATATTACGGAGTGCCTTCTTTTGCAGATCAGGGCATTAAAGCTCCAGGGCACCATCGTTGAAAAGATTATCAGGAACAATATGAATGAACTGGAGAAGAAAAAATATTCAGTGATAGCGCAGCAGCATGAGCTTCCCCTCAATGATATCCTTGCAGCAGTGAAGGTCATTGAGGGGCTTGAACCGAAACCGGGCAGAAATTATTCGAGTGCCAACCCAAATTATATCGCCCCTGATGTATACCTGATCAGAACAGCGGAAGGGTACCAGATTATTCTGAATGATGAGGGGGTCCCGAAATTGAGGGTAAGCAGCTTCTATAAAAATCTCATGCAACAAAACAATGCATTTCCCAAAGAAGACAAGCAGTTCCTCATCGAGAAGATGCGCTCTGCAAAGGAACTGCTGAAGAGTCTTGATCAGAGGAACAGAACCATATATCGTGTTACCGAGACGCTTCTTGATCTCCAGAAAGATTTTTTCAGCAATGGCGTGGAACAACTCAAGCCGTTAACGCTGAAAGAAGTCGCTTCAGTACTGAATCTGCATGAGAGCACGGTAAGCAGAGTTACCTCAAACAAATATTTATCCTGCGAACACGGTGTCTTTGGGTTCCGTTACCTCTTCAGCAGTGCACTGAGCAGCGGGATGGGGAGTGTTTCATCAACATCGGTAAAAAACACCATCAGGAAAATCGTATCTGAAGAAGGCAGCCGGAAGCCCCTGAGTGATCAAAATATCGCTGAAATGCTGAAGAAAGATAGCATTACGATAGCACGGAGAACTGTTGCGAAATACCGGGAGGAACTCGGGATACCATCACAAATACAGCGAAGAAAATCGGCTCACTAAAAGGAGGATATATGAATATCATTATTACAGGAAGACACCTTGAAATTACACCTGCCCTGAGAACCTATGGGGAGAAGAAGATTAAACGATTTGACCGTTACTTGTCGAATATTGCAGAAGCGATTGTTACGATCAGCGTGGAAAAGTACCGGCATAAAGTTGAAGTCCTGATGAAAGTGAACGGTGTCCTCATCCAGGCAGAAGTAATAACCGGTGATGTGTATTCATCAATAGATGAAGTAGCTGAAAAACTCGAAAGACAGATCAAGAAGTATAAGGAAAAACTTGTTTCACACAGAAAATCAGAAGGAAAAGCAGACGCTATGGCTGCAGAGACAGTTGCGCCGGAAATCGGCAGGATTATAAAAAATAAACGATTCGAACTGAAGCCGATGAGCCCTGATGAAGCGGCAATGCAAATGGAACTCCTCGACAAGGATTTCTTCGTCTTTACAAACGACAAGAGTGCTGATATCAATGTTATCTATCGCAGAAGAGACGGCAATTTCGGTCTCATAGAACCGGTGAAATGAAGAAAGCGGATACACTATCTGCCGTCCAGTTTATGAATAATTTCGGCTAAAAGAATTGAAACCCATCATTGTCATTCTTACCGGCCTCTCCGGCTCCGGCAAAACGGTTGCTTTAAGAGCCCTCGAGGATTCCGGGTTTTTTTGTGTGGATAATCTTCCTATCGCACTCATTGACTCTTTCGCATCGATTATATCCAGGAACAGGGAGATCAGAAAAATCGGAATAGGTATTGATATACGGGAAAAGGGTTCTCTGTCTGAAATCAAAGATGTCCTCAAAACCCTGAGAAAAAAATATCAGACGCAGGTTCTCTTTCTCGAGGCAGAGAAAGATGTCCTCATGAGAAGATTTCGGGAAACACGCAGACCTCATCCGCTCGGAGGAAATATTGACGAGGTAATGAACATAGAAAAGGAGCGACTTGCTCCTCTGAAAGACGTTGCAGACCGCGTTGTTGATTCATCGTCATTTACTCCGCACCAACTGAGGCAGCTTATTACGTCTTTCTACGGGCTTCAGACCGGCAGGAAAGCAATGACTGTCGTACTCATTTCTTTTGGGTTCAAGTTCGGTGCCCCCCAGAATATCGACCTTCTCTTTGATGTGAGATTTTTACCCAATCCAAACTTTGTTCCTGAATTAAAGCCGCTGAGGGGAACGGACAGGCAGGTTGCAGATTATGTACTGAAGAATACCACTGCAAGGGCATATGTCAAAAAGATCCAGGAATTTATAGATTTTCTCATCCCCCAGTACATCAAAGAAGGAAGATCGTATCTAACTATTGGTGTCGGGTGCACCGGCGGGAATCACCGGGCTCCTGCCATTGCAGAAAAATTACAGAGCCATCTGAGAAGGCATCCGATTGACCTGAGCGTTGTCCATCGGGATTTGAGCTGAGATTCATTTTTGAGAATGTGCTTTTCTCTGCAGAGCTGATCAAGAGCCTCTCCCATACTGTTCAATCACCGGATTTGCGCGCCGGCATTCACCGTCCGCTTATTTACAAAGTTCAATTCAAGCTGTTACTATAATGAGTTTCGTGTTTATACAAATTATTCCCTGTTCACTGTCTACTGGTTCCTGTTTTTGGGAGAGGTGGCCGAGCTGGTCGAAGGCAGCCGCCTGCTAAGCGGTTGTGGGGGTAACACCTCACCCAGGGTTCGAATCCCTGCCTCTCCGCCATAAAGATTGTGAACAGTGAAAAGTGAAAAGTGAACAGGAAAAAATAACACGTGAAGGGAAGTTTATTACAAGGAGGATACATGAGACGAGAGATTATTTTAGTGATACTTTGTTTTGTATTAATTCTGTCATTTGGTGCATGCAAGAAAAAGGAACCTGAACCACCTGCTCCGCAGACCCCGGCTCCGATGATGCCCCAGGGCCAGATGCCCCCAGGACAGATGCCCCCAGGACAGATGCCTCAAGGACAGATGCCTCAAGGACAGATGCCTCAAGGACAGATGCCTGCACGTCAGATGCCCCCGGCTGGACAGCAATTTGCGCAGCCCGGCATGACAACCATG
>JALHSV010000332.1 GCA_022865525.1 Thermodesulfovibrionales bacterium | reverse complement strand
TTTATTTTGACTTCTTTGTCTCAATATCTCAAAAGCGCATATTGAAGCCGCCACAGAGACATTGAGGGAGTTTATTCTCCCCCTCATCGGAATTTTTATAAGCATATCACACAGATTACTCACTGTTTTCCGTAATCCCTTTCCCTCTGAACCAACGACAAGAGCTATCGGGATCGAAAGATCAAAATCCCATAATACCTTTTGCGCTCCAGCATCAGTTCCAACAATTGTTATCCCGCTTTCTCTCATCTCATGGATTGCATGCTTGATATTTGTCACAATTGTTACAGGAACGTACTCGACCGCACCTGCCGACACCTTTGCAACTTCAGCACTGAGGGTAACTGATCTGTGAGATTGGATAACAATGCCGTGGATCCCGGCTGCATCCGCCACCCGTAAAAGAGCCCCGAAATTCCTTGGATCTTCTACACAATCCAGGATCAGAAAAAAAGGAATTTCATTTTTTTTCAAAGGAATGTCTAACAATTCATCGACAGGCACATAGTCTTTCGGAGAAACCAATGCCGCAATGCCCTGATGTCCTTTCTTGAAGATATTGTCAAGGAAAGCCGGCTCAACAATAGTGACTGGGATATTCCTCCTTGCTGCTTCTTTTCTTATTTCCGATGCTTTCTCGTGCCTGCCTGAAGACAGAAAAATTTTTTTTATCTTTCTTCCCGCCTTGATTGCTTCAAAGAGAGGATTAATGCCGTATATCCAGTCTTCAGCCAACCCTGACTTTCCAGGCTGTTCCGTCTTTTTTATCTTCAAGGATAATCCCTTTTTCTTCAAGTTCTCGTCTTATTGTATCTGCCAACTGCCAGTCTTTCCCGAGTCTTGCATCCTGGCGTTCCTTAATCTTCTGATGAATCTCTGTTTCAGAAAGTCCAATACTTTTCACCTTCATTAATGATGCATACCACTCCAGGGGTGTCCGGCCAAACAAATGAAGGATTTCCCCTGCTTCTGCGAGGCGTTCTTGGGCTGCAAGGACAAGTTGCCTGTCTTTTAAGCTTGATGGCTTACTGTCAAGAAATCTGTTCAGCTCCCGGACGAGTTCGAAGATATGTCCAATCGCAAGGGCAGTATTGAAGTCATCGTCCATTGCCTCTTGAAAATTCCCTATAAAAAAAGAGGAGAGCAGTGCGGAGAACAGTTCTCCTGCCTTTGATAATGCTTCCTTGCCGTCTGTCTTTTTTTCGACAAAGTCCTGAATCCTCATTATTGTTGTGTAGTACTTGTCTATCGAAGCCTCTGCCTCTTGCAACAGCAGATCTGAAAATTCAATAGGACTTCGATAATGGGTCGACAGCAGAAAAAACCTGACTACTTCGGGATCGAACCTGTCAAGGACTTCCCTGATCGTAAAAAAATTTCCGAGAGACTTGGACATCTTTTCTTTATCAATGGTGATAAAACCATTATGCACCCAGTATTTGACAAAGGGTTTCCCTGACGCTGCTTCGGATTGCGCGATCTCATTCTCATGATGGGGAAAGAGCAGATCAGCACCCCCTCCGTGAATATCAAAACTTTCCCCAAGGTGTTTCATCGACATGGCAGTGCATTCGATATGCCAGCCCGGTCTGCCCTCCCCCCAGGGGCTCTCCCAGAATGGTTCCCCTTCTTTTGATTTTTTCCACAGGGCGAAATCGAGCGGGTTCCTCTTCCTCTCATCTACCTCGATTCTTGCCCCTGCAATCATTTCGTCCGTATCCCTTTTTGACAGTTTCCCATATGCCGGAAATGCATCCACCGAATAATACACGCTCCCGTCAGCTTCATATGCAAAGCCTTTCTCTATAAGCTTCTGAACGATTGCAATGATCTCTCCGATGTGTTCTGTCGCTTTTGGCTCAACATCCGCCCTTCCGACTCCAAGCCTGTCCATATCCGTATAATATTCATCGGTATATTTCCTTGCCACGGCATCCCAGGGAATTCCCTCCTTCTGTGCCCGGTTGATAATCTTGTCATCTATATCGGTAAAATTCCTCACATAGGTCACATGAAAACCTTTATAGTGGAAATACTTCCTCATGACATCAAAGACTATTGCGCTTCTCGCATGTCCTATATGACAGTAATCGTAGACTGTCACTCCGCAAGCATATATCCTTACTTCGTTCTTCGAAAAGGGGATGAATTCTTCTTTTTTTCCTGTAAGCGTGTTATAAATTTTCATTCGAATCTGCTTAACCGTCAGTTGATAAATTTTTTGTAGTGAGATTATACAACAAATAGTTGCTGTTAAGGTCCGGTGAAAATTGCTTATGCTATTATATCAACCATGGAACAGCCGCATACAGAAGCTCCTGATATGCAAAAGATGATCGCAGAGCATATGGAGAATGGCTGTCTGGATAATATCATAGATATGTTCAAATACGATAAAACCCTCTATGATTATATCCCTGGATTGATGACAGACGAAAGGTTACGGGTACGCATAGGAACCATAGCTCTCCTGGAAACGCTCAAAAAAGAGGATGCCGAAAGCATCGGAAAGGCCATCCAGCCACTCATCCCCCTGTTGAAAGATGAAAACCCGCGCATCAGAGGCGATGTAGCGTATGTTCTTGGCTTGATAGGAGATCGGGAAACGATCCCGGTTCTCGAACAGCTAATAAACAATGAAGATCCGAATGTGGGGATAATCGTTCGGGAAGCGATTGAGGATATCCAATCACGTCAAAGTTAAGGTAAATGATTATTAGTAATCTCCCCTTACCCCTCTTTATAAAAGAGGGGATTAATTCTTCTTTTCAGAAAGATATCCAGGTGTTAACTCCCCCTTTTTTAAAGGGGGATAGAGGGGGATTACCGATCAATAGTACAGAGATTACAAAATCCTCTCTTAAGGAAAAAAAGATGCTTACAACGGTGTTTTCTCACTTGACAAATGACTATTTGATCTTACATAGTTAGAATGCCTGTCGCACGGCACACGGCACGTGATAGGTTCTTAGGGTTAGTAGTAGACAACAATCAAAGGAGGAAGGATGAGTACACGGCTTTATGTAGGCAACATCTCCTTTAAGGCAACCGAGGATGATGTGAAAGACCTGTTTTCTCAGGCGGGCGAAGTGGTTTCTGTTAAGCTTATTAAAGATGCGTCAACAGGCAGAGCGAGAGGTTTTGGCTTTGTGGAGATGTCCACAGACGAAGAAGCGCAGAAGGCTGTTTCTCAGTTGAATGGCAACAACTTCATGGAAAGAAGCATCGTTGTGAACGAGGCGAAACCCCAGGAAAAAAGGGAAAGAGGCGAATACAGGGAAAAAAGTGGTTACGGATCCCGAGGGGGGAGAAGATAGGCTTTCCTCTGTAGTCTTATCCAGCCGACAGAGAGGATTTCTTAAGAAGCATCGACCCGGGCGGGAGACAAAGTTCTTTAGAAACAACTTCGCATTTGGATTGAAAAAGAAAAAAATATTCTTTTCAGTGCCTGCGAGCGTTTCAAGGTTCGCCTTTCCCTTGCCTATTATTAATGTGGCGACGTATCTCTTTTCATGGCATGCGCCTTTTTCTCAATTTCGTCCGCCATCTTCTTTTTATAGGTTTTTAATCTCTTAGCGACTTCCGGATCTTTTCTCCCGACAATCTGGGCTGCAAAAAACGCTGCATTCTTAGCCCCT
>JALHSV010000331.1 GCA_022865525.1 Thermodesulfovibrionales bacterium | reverse complement strand
ATAAACACCGGGCAAAAATCGTAACCTTTGAAGAGTTCATTCTGTACTAAATACTATCGGACTTTGCGTAGAGGGAATCTTTCAAATCGAAGTAAATAACAGTCAACTAAAGACCAGCGTTTGTTTCTCCTGCAAATAAATGGAAGAAGGCACAAATCCATAGATAGAGTTTGTTTCAAACTGTACTGATCGGGTTCCTCGGTTCAATCCGAAGAGCGCAAAATTGTCGATGACACCTACAAGCAATAATCCGATTGGACTGAAATATTGATGATTAACAAAAGAAATAAAGCATAACATTAACATGACCAGTTCGATATTTAATTGCGCATTATAAAACTGCTAATTACAAAAATAAAACGAAAAAACAAGAAACAGACTGTTTATAGGTTCAATAAATGACCTCAACCAGAAACAAGGCATGAGGCGGAGCTGTAAAGCCGGCCGCTGAGCGTTTTTCCTTTTCAAACATTTCTTTAATTTCTGAAACAGAAAGCTCTCCTAACCCAACTTGAATAATCGTCCCGGTAATCACTCTGACCATTCTATGAAGAAAACCATCTCCAGAGAAATTGATAGTGATTTCACTTTCTTTTTTAAGAATTTCAATCTTTGAGAGTGTCCTAACGGTCGATTTGTTCTTGGACTTCAAGGCCGTAAAACTCCGAAAGTCTTTGGTTCCAACAAACAAATCCGCAGCCTGTTTCATTTTTTCAATATTCAAAGGTTTTTTTATGTGAAAATAATAGCCCCTGTTGAAAATATTTTTTTTAAAAGGATGGTTCCAGATCCGGTATAAGTACTCTTTTCCTTTTGAATTTAACCTTGAATGGAAACGTTCAGGCATTTCCTGGATGTCCAGGAGATTAATATCATCTGGAAAGTATTTATGAAGATAGTCCTCTATTTCGGAAAGTCCCTTTTGACTTTGAGTATGAAAATTTGCAACTTGACCAAGGGCATGAACTCCGGTGTCTGTTCGGCCTGATCCATGAAGCTCAATTTTTTCTCCTGTCATCAGTTGCAACACATGCTCAATTCTTCCCTGAACCGTGCTTTTAATAGTCCTCTGGCGCTGCCATCCTTTATAACGGCTACCATCGTATTCCAAAACAAGTTTAATGTTACGCATGAAATTCTTCCAACAAGTAATTAGACCGATAATGGCACTAACAACGGAATCCGATGTTAGTCAACCAGTTATTGGACGAAAACCGCCCCAATAATATCGGAATTTGTATATTAGTCAGACAATACTGGACATTCCCCATGATTGATTACCGGAAATAACTTACACTATTTTGAAGTTTCTGAAAAGTGCGGTATTCAGGAAGTAACTGAAAGATGCGATATCCTTTCATTGAAAAATCCTTCTTTGGCAGACAGGATAAGAGGGCTTCATTAGAAAAGAGCTACCAGAAGAGATTTGGTTGCTTTATAAGATGAAAAGTTTGTTATATAATGAGATACTTGGATCACTCGAAATTAATAAGCATCTTTTTATGTTTTATCTTTGCCAACTTTCTCATCTCCTGCGCAGGAACGGGTGTCAAGAAAACGGCTCAATCTGAGTATGAATCTGGCCTTTTACTTTTTAACCGAGGCCAATACGAAGAGTCCGTCCCACATTTTGAGCGAGCAACCGAACTTGTTCCGGAGTTTGGGATGGCCTATCTGTACCAAGGCAGAGCTTACGTGAATCTTGGAAAGTGGCCTGAGGCACTCCAGTCTTTGAGAACTGCATTCCGCCTTGCCCCGGAAGAGTCAAATAAAGCGATTCCAGAAATTATCATCGACGTTTTCTTCAAAAATGCCTCAAAACTCGACCACGATACTCAATCTCAAATTATGGACTTATTGAAATAATCGACCTCGCCTTTAGACACTTATACTAAAATGAAGGATGTTTCGACTGCTGATTAATACTCTCCGTAATTGATGGGGCAGAGTAATGCTGTTCGACTGTTTAATAGGTTATCATTTCTGACTAAAATCAGATATCAAACATCGTACCCAGCCCATTTGAGTCTTACTTTCCAAGTCGATTGGTTCTCGGGTTCGAGAGGATTTCCCATTCCGTCATGATCACCGACGGTCACTTTCCCTATTGGAATATTTCCCTCCTCAGTCTCAATAGAATCCCTTGGCCCGATAACATTTTTCCCATTGTCAATAATGACCGGCAGATTTTGACAAGATTGTGGGTGCCTTGTAGTCGCCCAATATTTACTTCTCCGATTGTTCGACAAATAAACTCGAACTTTCATGTCATTACCACCTTTCTTTTATCGGTGAATCTCTCCGAAGAATCTTTCATGCTATTTTCGTTCTTGATTCTATACATAGCGACTTAATTTGTGCCGCATAATCTCTGTAATACGTGATTTGGTTTTTTCCAGAGGTCGAAGCATGAATTGACCGCCCCGACAAGCGCGGATAGCGTTGCAAAATACTGGTTGTGTGTCGCAACACGCCGGGCAAGCTTCCATACTCGTT
>JALHSV010000330.1 GCA_022865525.1 Thermodesulfovibrionales bacterium | reverse complement strand
CGGTCGGAGATCATCACCCGCTACCTTGAAGGGATCAGTGATATCCCCGGGATACATCCACTGCTGCCCTACGAACCCGATGAATATGTTTACCAGATGTTCGGGATCCGGACCGATGTCAGGGATGACCTGATGATATTCTTGAAGTCGCAGGGCATCGCCACCGGCTGCCACTATACGCCACTGTCGATCCAGCCTCTTTTCAGGTCCTGGGGAGATAATTGTTCCTTCGTTGAAAAGGAATACAATCGTTTTATCACCTTGCCGTTGCATGCCGATCTTGCCGACCATGAGGTCGATTATATAATTCACAAGTTACACTCGTTTGAGTTTAATAAGAGGACCAAATGAATGATATTAAAATAAGCGTGGTTGTGCCTTTTTTCAATGAAGAGGAACTGGTTGGGGAATTCTGCGAGCGCACCGACAGCGTTTTGAAAAAATTGAATCCGAACTATGAGATCCTGGCCGTGGATGATGGATCCAAGGATAACACGTCCTCGATCCTCGGGCAGCTGACGGCGAAAATTCCTAAATTACGGGTCTTGACCCTGGCAAAAAACCGGGGACAGTCCACGGCGATCGCCGCCGGGATCAGGAACAGCCGGGGCGATTACGTGGTGATCATGGATGGCGACCTGCAGCATCTTCCTGAAGAGATCCCCCTGTTCATTGAAAAAATGGAGCAGGGCTTCGACCTGGTGTCGGGAAGGCGCCAGAAACGAAAAGAATCCCTCCTATTTAGAAGGATACCGAGTTTTTTTGCGAATGTCCTTTTGAAAGCAGCAACGAAGACACCGGCGAGCGACATGGGGGGCTTCAAGTGCATCCGCGGCGAGTTGCTGCGCAAGATACAGATCAGGCCCGGTTATCACCGCTTTTTCCCGGCCTTGATCAACATGATGGGGGGAACCATCACCGAGGTGAATATCTCCGCTCCTAAGCGGCAGAAAGGCAAAAGCAAATACGGCCTGTCGCGGAGTATCGACGTCTTCCTGGATATCCTGATGCTGTGGTTCGAATCATCATTTCGTTCGCGTCCCTTGTATTTACTCGGCAGGATAAGTACTTTTATGTTTGTTTTTGCCAGTGGCATTTTCATCTGGCTACTGTACGAAAAGTTATTTTGGGGATATCCCATGGCGATACGCCCGCCGTTCATGATCTCCATTTTGCTTTTCGTCCTGTCATTCCTGTTCTTTTTCCAGGCGATCACGCTTGAGTTGATCTCCCGGATGCTCAACAAGCTTCTGGGAATAGATAATTATGTGATCAAAGAAAAAAATGCGCAAAGTGATCATAAGGTAGATTAGAAAGCACATATTATGAATAAAAAAATAATTACAGTTCTGAAGATCATCTTCAGCTGCTTGTTGGTTCTGTATTTGATCTGGAAATCGGAACCGCGATCCATCCTGAAGCTGATCGCCTCCGCGAATCTTAATTATATATTTCCCTCTTTCTTTTTGTACCTGGTGATCATGATCCTCGGCGCTTTCCGCTGGAAACTGCTCCTCAGCCAGATCGCCATCAGAAGCTCTTTCCCGGAGCTGATGAAACTGACCCTGCTGTCGCAATTCGGTAACGTGTTCATCCCCGGAGGCTTCTGGGGCGACATCATGAGAGGCGTGAAGATAAGGAACAACGGCTCCAGGTCGAAGGGGATCGCTTCCGTGTTCATCGATAGGGTATTGGGGGCGTTCGGATTCGTATTCATCGGCTGCGCCTTGCTGCCCTTCGCATCGCCATATTTAAATAAAAATGTGTTTATGTATATTTTGCTACTATTTTTAACAATAATAATTTCCACCATCCTGATATTTTTCAGCGGCAGGATCCAGCGGCTAATCCTGAAAGCATTGTCCGCGGATAAAAAGGTCATCCAAAAAATGAAGCAGTTCTATATCGACCTGGTCTTCCAGGTGAACAATGAAAGGTCAATCCTTTTCAAGGCGTTCGTGGTCTCCCTAATTGCCAGCTTGATCAACATCGTCATTTTTTGCTGCATTTCATATTCCCTGGGAAATTCGGCATCGCCGATCTATTTTTTCCTGTTCATCCCCATCATTCTAGTGATCAGCCATATCCCGATCTCCTACCAGGGGCTTGGCTTGAGGGAAGCCGGGTTCATTCTATTGTTCGCCAACGCGGGATTGAACCGCAGCCAATCCCTGAGCATCTCTCTGGTATATTTTGCGATCATCGTGACCGTAGCCGCCGTCAGCGGCATGATCTATTTTGTCTGGAATCAATTCGATAAAAAGCCGGCAACCATTTAATAATTTCAACAAAAGCGTGATCTGCGTGCTGAAAAAACTGAAAATAAACAAAGATGTGATCGCTATCGGGATGGCCATATTGCTGGCGATTGTGCTTTACGGAAAATATATCGCGACTCCTTTTGGAGATTACGACACCTGGTTTGAACGCATCGCCTATGGAGGGTATGATTTCAAGGAACTCCCCGGGCCGCTGCAGAATTTAAAGATTCCAACCAGCTTGAGCGAATACAGTGAATACAGGGAAAGGGTCGTAGGCCGCTTATTCGGTTCCGTGCTGCCGTCGTACGTCATGGTCAGGATGTTCGGGGATCGGGTACTGGGCTGGAGAATTGCTCTCTACCTGGTGATGTTCGCCACTTTCTGGCTCCTGTATTCTATTTTAAATAAATTGCAGGTTTCTTATTGGCACAGGTTGTTTTCTTTGCTTTTTTTTGTAATTTTGCTCAACCGCTATTTCATTAAACCCATCTCGATCATTATCGGCTTATCCCATCTTTTATTTCTTATTGCCATACTGCTGGAACTGAATAACAGCGGCTTGAAGGATTTTCGCCTGCGTTACTCCGTCCTCGGGTCCATGTTCGTATTCCTTTCATTGTTCATTCGCGAACTGTCGGCGACATCGGTGCCGGCGTTGCTGGCCGTGATGCTTTTCTGGCATGACGAGAAGGGAGATCTTGCCATCAGGTTCAGATGGGATTGGCGGCGCCTGGCGCCTTATGCGTTTTTCGCTGCCTTATACGGCGGGTTATACCTGAGAATGAGCCTGCGCAAGTTCGATTATGCTTATTCCAATATGATCTCCTGGCAGATCGATCTTTCTTATTTAAAGAGAATGTTCCTGTTGCTGATAAAATGGATCGGCCTGGATACCAGTTTATATCTGGGGCTTTTTATCACATTCCTGGTGGGCGTGCTATTTTTAATGACATTGGCCAAAGCGGGATATCTTCCCGCAAAGATGGATGCCTTCATGCTCTTTTTCGGGCTCCTGTTGCTGGCCCCCACCTTGTTTCTTATCCCTTTTTTGAAACATGGTACCGGTAGCTTTACCCTCCAGTACCTGGCTTGCATGATCGTAATATCATTTTTGATCGGTTACATGGAAAAAACAAACCTGGGCCGCTTGTTCAAAAAAGCAAGCCATTTTATCCTATGCGTTGTATTTGCCTCGTTGTGGGTCGTTTATGCCCTGGAAGCGAGGCAAAAAGCGGAGAACTATTGCGTGGATGCCCTCATCACCGCAGATGCCGTACGCGTGACCGCGAGGGAGCTGCCGCAAAACGGATTGGTGGAGTTGGCGGGGTTTCACGTCACTTCCGCCTATTCCTTGGTTTCGGACATGTTCATTTCCGGAAGAAAGGACAATATCCGCTATCGGTTGCAAGCCGCTGCAAATGAGGAGAACGATGAAAAATATATGAACTACCTGCGATCCGGTTTTCCCGGCGAAGAGCAGCCCGGATCAAAAAAAGATATGCTCGTAAAAAAAACACTGCTCACGGTTGATCCTAATAGCGGACCTAATGCCGATCATGATCGCATTATGATCCTGAGGCAGCCAATAAAAAAATATTCGCTTGGCTATCTGCTGCTCGATGGCAAGAACAGGCGGATCCGTGACAGAAAGCGGCACGCCTACAATGCCATAGAAACATTTTTATCCAAGTTTATCTTTGCCGTCCGGCCTCAAACCCTGGAGAGCCAATTATTGAGCGGGATCGAATACAGGATCGAGTGTCCTGGGAGCGATGGGACCAGCCAACCATGAGTGATCCGCAAGTCATGGTTTTGATCCTGTCCTATAACGGGAAACCCTTGCTGTTGGAAAGTGTTGCTACTTATTTGAAAAACGATTATCAAAAATTCTCGGTGACGGTAATCGACAATGGCTCCGGCGACGGGACTGATGAATACGTCAGAAAAAAATTTCCCGCGGTTCACTTGCTGCGCACCGACAAGAACCTTGGCTATTCGGGGGGCTTTAATCTCGGCCTGGAATATGCCTTCAGGGGAAAAAAAGCCGATTATGCCCTGGTCTCCAACAATGACGTCAAGGCGGATCCGAAAGTGATAGCCGAGCTTGTCAAGGTGGCCCTTACGGACGACAAGATCGGGTTTGTCACCGGAAAGGTCTACTTCTATGACCAGCCCGATGTTCTGCAAACGGTCGGCAAAAGGGAGGATCCGGTCCGTTGGAACGGCGGGCAGATCGGCAAGAACGAGAAGGATGCGGGCCAGTATGACTTCGTCGCCGAGAGACCATTTTCCGATGATATCTTCACCCTGGTCTCCAAGAAACTATATGATGAGATCGGGGGCTATGACCCGGCTTTTTTCCTGCAGTGCGAAGAATACGATTGGCAGGCAAGAGCAAAAAATGCCGGCTACAAGATCATGTACACTCCTTACGCCAGGATCTGGCACAAAGAAAGCATGACCATCGGCAAGTCATCACCGCTCAAATCTTATTACGATGCCCGCAATCCCATGATCGTCATCCTTAAATACAAATCGCCGACATTCTTCCGCCGCTATTTTTGGCTTCATTTCAGAAAGGATGTTTGCGCATCATCAATCAGGGTGATCTTCAGAAATCTGGAAATAAAAAAAGCGTATAGGATCTGGGCCGGGTTTTTATCAGGGTTGCATTGGGGATTCACGAACAAAAAATACACCTTGAGGCATTTCATATGAAGAGAATAATTCTTCCTCTGTATGTTGGCTGCCTGGCCGTTGCCTTCAAGCTAAGAAGGTTCTTCCTGGGCTTTGAGAACGCCAATCTTTTTCTGTCACGCGCTGACAAGAGGGCGGTGCAGGGGATTCTCACGGCCAATGGAGCCGTGATCGGGAAAAATGCCGATATCGAATCGGGCATCACTTTCCACAACTGCAAGAACCGATACCATAGCCTGGTCGTGGGCAACAACTGCCATATCGGAAAAAATGTTTTCATCGACCTTTCCGAAAAAGTCATTATCGGTGACAACGCGACTATTTCCATGGCAAGTAAAATAATCACCCATCTGGATATGGGGAAATCATCCCTGGGGGAAAAATATAAGCTGGAGAAGAAACCGGTTCGTATCGGCGCCCATTGCTACCTGGGAATAGGCTCCATCATGCTGATGGGCGTTGAACTGGGGGAGGGCTGCCTGGTGGCGGCCGGGAGTGTTGTGACCAAGTCCTTTCCTGTGAATTCGCTGATCGCCGGTGTTCCGGCAAAACTGCAAAAAAAACTGGATTGAGAATGCTGGCCCAAAAAATGGCATTGAGTTATGGTTCACGAATTGTTGTGCAATTCTTCCAGATCCTTACAACCATAATCATTGCCCGCATTGTGGGTCCTTCCGTGTTGGGCACCGTTGCCTATGGACTGGCGTTCGGCTCCCTGTTCAAGATGATCGCCGAGCTGGGGGTGGGTACGGCCCACATGAAGCTGCTGTCGGAAGGCCGGGACGCGAAAGCCTGCCTGGGGACATACGCCCGGATCAAGGTTTCCCTGATCGGGACCTATTTTGTTTTCGCCATGGGAGCATTTTTTGTACAGAAGTATCTGTTCAAATACAAATTTGAAAGCAGGGAATTTCAATATGTCATCATCGTTTCGATCTTCATCCTGACCATCGAGTATTTCTGGACCATTCCCAAGGTCACTTTTGCCGCCTATACCGAGCAGGCCAAGCAGGATATCCCGAACTTGATCTACCAGGTACTGTACCAGATACTGCGCCTGACCGTGGTGTTGCTGGGCTACCGGGCGCTGGCCATGGCTTTCTCGAACCTGACGGCGGTCGTGATCGTAACCTTCCTGTATTTTTATCTATTTAAAAACTATCAGATCGGTAAATTTGATAGGCAACTGGCCAAGCTGTATTTTTCCATGTCAGTTCCCATCGTCATCATGATGCTGGCCCAAAGCCTGGTTTACCAGAGCGACATAGTTTTGCTGCAATTCTTGACCAATTCGGAACAGGTCGGCTATTACACCGCGGGATTCCGCATAGGCGGTTACGTGAAACTGATTGGTCAATCGGTGGGGATTCTTTTTTTCCCGATATTTTCCAAAGCGATCAGTGAAAACAACCTGGGTCTGATCAATGAAAAGATCGGCAAGTTTGAGCGTTTTTCGGTCTCTTTCATCCTGCCTTTAGTGCTGGTGACCTCCATCGGCTCGGACTTCATTATAAAGCTGTTGCTGGGGAAAAAGTATCTTCCTTCCATCCCCATATTGTCCATCATCAATTTGACCATGTTTATTTATGTCCTATTCATCCCCTACGGAAATATTTTGAGCGGCAAGGGGCTTTTCAAGCTGCTGGCGAAAATATACTCGTTCCAACTTTTCAGTTTTGTCGGCATTGCCTACTTCTTGGTGGCGCCCAAAATGCTGAACCTGGGCAGTGTGGGCATCGCCTGCAGCCTGCTGCTTGCCAACATCATCCTGGGCGCCATGTTTTTTTATTTTGCCAAGGCAAATTTCCGTGAACTGAAATTGTTTCCCTCCGGCAGTAAATTTTTATACGGCTGCATTGCCGGCTTGTCGGGATATCTGATTTACATTTATTTTGTGCATTCCATGCTTGGGAAGTTTATTTTATTGGCTCTATTCGTGATCCTTTATTGGGGAATCGCTTATCTGTTTTCCATAATCAATAAGGATGATTGGAAAATGGTCTTTGATGTGCTCAACCTGAAAAAAATGAATAAGTATATTAAGAGCGAGATCACTCTGAAAAACAAAAGTACTGATAAAAAGTAAATCAGTATCTGGTTGCTTTAAGAAAACAGAAAAAGTGAAGTTTTATTGAAGAATTCGGTGCTACATTTTGTCAGCAAAAAAAATGGATTCTCAGTTCTAAAAGCATTAAAAAATGTAATGGATGGTTATCCTATACAACGGCTATTTACTTTTTATAAATTTTCCCACTGAATAGTTAAAATCATACATAATTTAAGAAATATGAAAAATGAATAAAAGTAACTATTTATACAAAAGTAAAGTAAGTGAGAAATTTATAAATCTATTACAAAAGGATTATTGTGATTCAAAAATGCTTTATGCTGTAGAAGAGGAAAATGCAATTATTTTGCCGCAGAATCCTCTAGCTAATCGGATATTGCAAATGGGTGGTGTACTGAGAGCAGACGGTTCTTTTATAATAGAATCCGCTGAATGGAAATTTCAAGAGGAAAAATCTTATAAATATAATTTTAATAATACAAAAATTGTTGATCGTAATGAAATAGTGATATATATGGGAGCTGTTTATACTGGCCATTGGGGCAATTTCTTTGTGGACAATATAAGCAGACTTTGGTATATTCTCCACCTACAAAATCTTAATAAAATTAAAATTGCTTATACTGGAGGTTTACGGTTTAAACCAAATACATTTGGAGCAGCTACTAAAAATGGTCATGAACTACTTGAGTTATTGGGGATTAAAAGGGAACAGTTGATTGACATTCGAATTCCCTCCAGGTTCAAAAAAGTAATTGTGCCTCAAAAATCTTTTGATTACAAAAAATTCTTTTATAAAGAATATAAAACAATTTATGATGCAGTTCGTGCAAATGTAAATATTGAAAAAGAAAAGTTCGAAAAAATTTATTTCACTAGAAACTATATGCGTAGGAAAAAGGAAATTGGAGAGAAAGAATTCGAAAAATTATTTTCGAAAAATGGATTTAAAGTTCTTGCTCCTGAAAAATTAACTCTAAAAGAACAAATATTCTATGTTAGTAATTGTAAAATATTGGCATCTATTGAAGGCACTCTAGCACATAATGTACTTTTTGCTAATAATGATTTAAAACAAATAATATTAAGAAAACAGAGTGAGCTAAATACTCGTCAAATTCTGTTGAATCAAGCATCCAATACATCAGTAGTATATATTGATATTTACAAAGAACCATTTAAAGGGTTCCCGATTTCACGTGACAGAGGTCCCTTCTTACTTAGATTTAACGATAACATTAAACATTTTACTGAGGATAATGATATGGAATTATATAGAATTAATGAACTGTCAAAAAATATTATAAATGATATTATTTATATAATAAAATGCTTACAAATGAAATTGTTACATTCACTCACTCACTTTGCATATCTAAAAAAAATATATAATAGGTTAAAAATCAGTTAGAAATTATACCTGTATCGGAGCTGGATCGGTTGTTTTAAATAATGTTGAGGAAAAGGCATTTTATACCTAGATTCCAGCGAGATTCATTAAAAGAAGAGAATTTCTTTGATAATATTTTTCGAACAATAATTTATCTATAAAAATATATATGATAAATAAAATCAAAATAATTAATATTCTGTATCATATTCCCCCTTATGAAAATTATCCTAGTGATAATCCGCCCCAGGTCCATTGGGATCTCCCGGACGGGAAGTGGGTCGCGATCTGGGGCTATGACATCCCCAACCAATTTGGCAATGAAATTTTAAAACGCAGCAGTGATTTTGAATATGAAGTCTGGCAGCCTGACCTGCGCGCCGATAAAACCTATGTACACACCTTTGAAAGTGGCGTGGTGCACAAGTTGTTTCCCGCCCAGGCTGTTCGCAGGCGCCATGGACTGAAGAGAGTGAACGATGTGTTTTCCCGGGCATTGATCGACGAATTGCGGCGCAGCCTGGATGGGCGCACGGTGCTCCATTTGAATGCCGTATCCGGCAGCATCAATGAAAAGATATTACAAATGTTTCCGCAAACCCCCAAGGTGATCAATTTTCACAGCCTGATCTCGTCTATGCCCATTCAGCAGATATTCCGGCTAAGGAAGAATATTTTGAATAATTTTCAATATATCGCCCGGCATTGCGAACTCAGAAGAAATCGCAATGTTGTGTATACTTACAACAATTCCCGCAATATCACGTATTTGAAAAAATATCCCAATCGGGGAATCGAGAGGAGTTTTACCAGCATCGATTTCGATTACTGGGTTCCCGGCGATAAAAGGCTGGCAAAGACTTCATTTGATATTACAGAATCTACATTTGTTTTTTCAATGGCTTCCCGGCTCAATTCCCACAAGCAGGTGGATCGTATAATAAAAGTACTTACAAAATTGGATAAGGAAAATAATTATGATTTTTGTCTGCTCATTGCAGGAAACGGTGAAGATAGTTATATAAATTATTTGCAAAAAACTGCTGAAGAATTGACTGGAAAAGGTAAGATGCGTTTTGTCGGATATATAAGAGGAAACGATTTATTGACGCTTTACCAAGCCTCTGATCTCTTTATTTCAGCATCGATAAGTGAGGGCGGGCCTGCATCGGTAATAAAAGCGATTGCCTGCCAGACTCCGGTTTTTTGCACCAGGTCCGGCGGCGTGGACGACTCTATTGCCGAGCATGGAGGCGGCTATCTGGCCGATTGGAACGATTATCCTGGTTGGGAATCTATTTTTAAACGCATTCTGATGAGGCAAAGTCAACCGGAAAAATTCAATAGAGAAATGGCTGAGAAGCTCTTTGGCTGGGATACGGCCGCAAAAAAATACATTGAAATTTACAAACGCTTAGTGAGCATGAATTGATAGAACATGGGAAGAAAACGAATTGTACTTATTAATCCGGTTGCTTTGTTCCCCAAAGTAATGGCCAGCCAGGACCGGGTGGTCACCATGGCCAGGGCCCTTGGCCAAGACCATACGGTGGATATCATCACCCTGGTGCGCAGCGCCCGGGACGCGAAATTGAACGCCAAAGAGCTCCAAAGTGTCTGCCATGCCTATTATCCAGTTTACGCTAAAAACTCAACTTTCCTAAAAAGAAAGATCCAGGGATTGTTATATGTCCTCAGTTATATCTTTCTGAGTACAGCCAAAAGATATTTTTATTGGGGTGGCAAAACCACAACCAGGCGGATTATCGAAATAATTCGTAAAAACCAATACGATATCGTCCAGATCGAGCATTGGTATCAGGGCAGGATATTCGATTATTTGGGAGGTAAAACCATCAAAGTGCTGGCCGTACATGATCTTCTTTTTGAAAAGAAGTTTTTGGAGTATACGCATAAATATGGGCTGAAAATACCTCTGCTTCGCCGCAGAGAATTGAAAAAATATGAAGCTTTAGAAAAAGGTTATATTCGCCAGGCCGATGTGGTCATGTCCATATCCAATCAGGACCGTAAGAAACTGGAGAAGATCTCTCCAGCCAATCGTCATATTACCATCCCGATCGGGCAGGATATTGCTTTTTTTAAAGATTATCCGCTTCAACCCGACCCTAAAGTTGTACTTTTTTATGGAAGTCTTTCCAGCGAACAGAATATCGTCGCCTGCGAAAGGGTCTATCGATCAATTTTCCCCAAGATCAAGGATAAGATTAGTGACATGAAATTGCTCATCGCGGGAGCTCAACCGCCGGAAAGGATAAAAAAAATGCATGACGGCGAAAATGTCGAAGTCACGGGTTTCGTCGATGATATCAGAAAGCCGTTGTCCCGCGGCTGGCTGGCCATCATTCCCCTGGAGCTCGCCGGCGGCTTCCGCGGACGGGTCATCGACCTGATGGCCATGGGTATCCCGGTAATCGGCACCCATAATGCCCTGGATTGCATTGAAATGGATAATGGAGTTCATGGCTATATCTCTGACGATGACAGTGAAATGGCCGAAATGGCCGTTTCGCTGATCAAAAACGCAACCAAAAGAAGCGAGTTAAGGGGAGAGTGCCAAAAGTTTGTTTCAGAGAAATATTCTTTAGATGCCACTTATGGCAAATTAGCGAGGTATTACAATAACCTATGAGAATCATACGCACACTTAAAAACATCTGGTTTCGATTTTTAGTCTGGAAAGCCGATGCCTACAGCCTGGCCGGGGTATATCGGAAACATTTGGGCATTACAATAGGAGAGAATGTACGGATCACGGGTAAAAACATTCGTTTTGGCTCGGAGCCGTACCTGATCGAGATCGGCGACGATGTGACCATTACTGGAGGGGTGATATTCGAGACCCATGACGGCGGCGTCGGATTATTCAGAAAGGAGTTTCCCGGCATCAATATCTTCGGAAGGATCAAGATCGGCAACAATGTTTTTATCGGCAACAATTGCATCATCATGCCCGGGGTGACGATAGGGGACAACGTGGTGATCGGAGCCGGCAGCATCGTGACAAAGGATATTCCATCTGCTGTGGTGGCCGCGGGCATTCCGGCCAGGGTTTTAAAAACCTTCGAAGAATACAAACAGAAGTCTTTGCTGCAAGCAGTATACATTTTTGAAACCGAGCCCAAAAAAAGGAAGGCGGAAATCCTGGAAAAAATGCAGGAAAAGTATGATGGTTTTTAATCAGCATACGATAAATTTGCTGGAGTGCAATAGAGGTAAGTTGCCGCAGGGGTAGTTAAGAAATGGGACTCGACTTTCAATTCAACTCTAAATCCGTAAGCATGAAATTAATATTTGTCCTGATTGTATTCGGCTCACTCTTGATCACCGGTTACTATCAGTATATCGGTAATCAAAGTATTCAAATCCCCTTAGTGCAGAAGATCAATGATCCTTCTCTTTATGCAAATGATGTCTTTGCCCAGACGCTTTCACGTTACAGTACGTTTTTGTGGTATGTCGTGGCTTTCCTGGCAAGGATCATTCCTTTGCCAATATTGTTGCTTATGCTGTTTTTACTGGAGCGATTTCTGCTTATCTATTCAGGCCGCTTCTTGGCGCGAGCATTTTTTGATTACAATGTCCTGGCTGAGATCGGGGCGATGATCTGGCTTGGCCTCGCTCCAAGTCCCATGTTAGGTGCAGGATCGATTGCGCTCACTTATTTTGAGCAAACCGGTTTGTCCATACCCTTTTTCCTGATGGCGTTGGCAAGTTTTTACAAGAAAAAACCGTGGCATTGGGCCATTTTTCTGAGCGTCGGGTTTTATTTGAATATCATGTATGGATTCTATACTATGTTCTATTGCCTGCCCTTCCTCATTTTGGATAAAGAGCTGCGGATAGAAATTAAAAAATGGGTGAAGGCATTTGTCCTGTTTTTTGTTTTGTCTCTTCCGATCATCATTTTTACCATCCATTCATATTCCATCAAAGCCATCGACAATCAGTTGTGGCTTGCCGTTGCCCGGGTGCGGTTTTCTGCTCACCTGTTTCCCCAAACCTGGTCATATAAAAGCCTATTGAAGTTTCTTGTTTTAGTGGTGTTTATCGCTGGAATATATTGGCAGAAAAGAAAAAAGCATTCCAAATTGGCTTTTTATTCAATGTTTTGGTGCATGATCAGTCTGTTTTGGATCTTCCTGGCTTTTCTTGCAGCCAAATTGCAGATTCCCGGGTTGCTGGTGATGCACCCGGCACGGGGAACCGATATCTGGTATGTGATCGCTTTTGTATCGCTCATTTCATTGTTTGCCAAATCCATGGATACTCAGGAAATAGAACAGAAAACGTTGAATGCGCTTGCATTTATCGGCGCTGTGTTTTTTTTCTATTTCAGGTTGAATCCCCAATTCTCTGTTGCGCTAATTTTTATGGGCTTGATTTTTTTAGGTTGGCCGTTTCTTCTGAAGGTCGATTTACTGAAAAAACTGCCAATTTGTTTGGCACTCATAACCATCGGGTTTTTTGGTTTTATCGGGTTTAAAAGGTATCTTTCCCGATATGATCTCACGACCAGCTACAAGGCGGCAATTGCGCCCTCCATAAATCCCGAATTGGCAGATGTGGCAAACTGGGCAAAAAAAAATAGCGCCAAAGATTCTGTTTTCCTGGTTAATCCGGTTCTGGATCAGTTTCGGCCGCTTTCTCAGAGGGCGGTCTTCATTACCTGGAAAGATGCCTCCGCAATTTTATGGGAAAGAACATTCGTAGCTGCATTTTATAAAAGAATGTGCGCATTGGGGATGGACCCCTTAGTTCCATCATTTAAGGAAGTTAAGCCCTGGGCCCGTATCGATGAAATATATAAAGAAATCAGCGCTAAAGATATTTCAGAATTGAAAATCAAATACAGGATTGATTACTGGGTCACCGCCAGTGATAATAATTACATTTATCCAGTTGCCTTCAGCAATAAAGACTTCAAAGTATTCAAAATCGAATGAATCGTTAGCACAAGCATGAGAATTCTATTTTTAATTGGTTCCTACGGAGTCGGAGGTAAGGAAAGGCAACTGGCCGAACTGATCAAAGTTTTACCTAGTAATGAATTCGAGTTACATTTGTTGGTAAAAAACCATAGTGCCTTTTATCTTGAAGGTATCCGTGATCAATTGCGATCGTTCCGTTCGCTTGACAGAAAACATTTTGGATTGTCGGCTCTGATTGACTATGCAAAGTATATCAGCTCGTTAAAGCCGGATATTGTACATAGCTGGGCTACTCCCACGAGTGTCCTTGCCATTTTTGCCCGATTGATTTGCAAGCACAAGTTTATTCTCATTGATGGAAGCATCCGTCAGGCGCCGCCAAAGGTCAATTGGCTAAGCGGATACGGGTTCCAGCGAAAAGTAATCGCTTGGTTTTCTAATATAATTGTTGCCAATTCTCTTGCCGGTTTGAAGAGTTATGCCATTGATAATAGGAAAGGCAAAGTAATTTACAATGGCATCGATTTAAATCGATTCAATAATTTAGTTGATAGAGAAGACATAAAACAAAAAAATGAAATCAAGACTCCTTACTCCATAATCATGGTGGCATCTTTTTCGGACATGAAGGATCATGATAAATTCATTAATGTAGCGAAAGAAATTTCTTATATCAGACAAGATGTTACATTTGTCGCCGTTGGCAACGGCATTCATTTTAAAAGAATAAAAAAAAGAGTTCTTGATGAGCATATAATCAATGTGATATTTATCGGACAAGTTAGTGATGTCGAGTCTCAAGTTTCAGCTGTGGATATTGGAGTGCTTTTTTCCCCGCATGGAGAAGGGATTTCGAATTCAATCATGGAATATATGGCTTTAGGAAAACCTGTGATCGCCGATGATGCCGGCGGGACCGGTGAAATTGTCAAACATGGAATTACCGGTTATTTACTAGCCAACGAGTCTCCCAAAACGATTGCCGGGTTAATTAGTGATTTGCTTGTTGACAATAAGCAAAGAAAAGAAATGGGCGAAGCTGGAAGAAAGCTGATTCGTGAGTCATTTACAATTGAAAGAATGGGAAAAGAAATTGAGAAGGTATATCAAGGAATACTTGTTAACTTAACGAAATGACAATATTATTGATCGCGAATTATAGATCTTCCGTGGGGGGTATTTCCGTTCAAGTGAAGCTATTGAAAGAAAAACTCGAGGCGGAAAATATCGAAGTCGCTTTGTTCAATACAAAGAAACCGAATATTTTGAGAGTGTTCTTGCCGTTCTTGTTGCTGTCGGCAGGAAGACGATATGATATTTTTCATGTACATGGATGTTCTTATGCCGGTTTTTTCCCTATCGGGCTTGGAGTGCTGGTCGGAAAACTTTTAAAAAAGAAAATAATCGTAACGTATCATGGAGGCGGGGCCGAGAAATTTTTTTCGCTGCATCAGAAATTGATAAAATATGTTTTTACGCGGGCGGACCATATAATCGTATTATCGGAATATTTAAAGAATATATTTGCCAAGCATGGACTGAATACGGATATCATCCCGAATATTATTGAAATGGAACCTGGGAATTACAGGGCACGAACTGCCTTCAAACCAGTGATGATCACCACACGCTCGCTGGAAGCCGTTTACGACCTGAAAACCGCGATCGAGGCATTTGCCCTGGTAAAGTGTAAGTATAACGATGCGATGCTGTATGTAGTGGGAACGGGCCGCGAGGAGCTAGCATTAAAAAAGTATGTAACTGAGGCGAAAATCAGGGATGTAATTTTTACGGGTTATATTGAAAATGAGAGAATTTATGAATATTTGATGAAGGCCGATTTCTGGCTTAACCCGACGATGGAAGACAATATGCCCGTTTCGTTGATCGAAGCGATCCAGGCCGGGCTCGTGGTCGTCTCGACCAATGCCGGCGGCATTCCTTTCATGGTGGAGCATAAAAAAAGCGCATGGTTGGTTGATAAAGGTGACAGCCAAGCCATGGGGGAGGGGATCCTGTATTTATTGGCCAACCCGGAAATTTGCAAGACATTGGTCGGAAATGCCAGGTCCAGCCTCGGCAATTATCAATGGGAACATATCCGTGAAAAAATATTGAGCCTCTATGGGCAATAGTATTGCAGCATGTCGCTTATAAATAATATTTCCGAGAATATGGTTCTGCCCCTTAGCGATCTGATGACCAGGCAATCGATATATGAAAAACTGCGCTTTTTACGGCAAAGTCAATTCTGGACGCGCGAGCAATTGGACGCATACCAAGATGAGAAATTGCGGCGGCTCGTGGTCCACGCAGCGAATCATGTCCCTTATTACAAGGAATTATTCTCTAAATTGAAATTGGATGCGAATGATATAGCAACAAAGAAAGATTTGCAGAAACTGCCGATCCTTGCCAAGGTAATGATCAAGGAGCAAGGCAGCGAACGATTTACTTCTTCGGCTATATCCAAAAAGAAGATGGTCAAGAGCAGCTCCAGCGGTTCGACCGGCGAGCCCTTGTTTTTCTACAGGACCAGGGAAGCCTACTCCATGAATCTTGCTGCCAACCTCAGGGGCTGGTACTGGATGGGGTTCCGCCTGGGAGACAAGTACGTCAAACTTAGCCAGAACGCCAGGAAAAATCCATTAAAGAGACTACAGGATAGGATGAGCAGGAACCTGTATTTAGCAACCAATCCTCTGCTGGATGCTAATTTTGATCACATACTGAAAGAGATCGAGAGATACAAGCCGAAATATCTCAGGTGCTATCCAGATCCGCTGCTGTTTTTGGCTCGCTATAAACTTGCTCATCCCGAGTTTTCATACAAACCGTTGGCCATCACCTCCACCGGCAATACCCTTCATCCTGAAACGCGCGAAGAAATCGAAGCTGCCTTTGGTTGTAAAATATTTGATTCCTACAACTGTGAGGGGAATTCGGTCGTTTTCGAATGTCCCAATCATTCCTGCTATCATTCGGCTGAGGAATACGGCATCTCCGAAGTTTTGGACGACAATGGAAATACAGTAACCTCAGGTACCGGCCGCCTGATATCCACAGACCTATGTAATTTTGCCCATCCGTTCATTCGCTACGATACCCAGGATTATGTGGAAGTCGATGATACTCCCTGCGCTTGCGGCCGAAAGTTGTTCAGGATCAGCAAAATATTGGGCCGGGATAATGAAGTGCTGGTGATGGAAAGCGGCCGCCGCTTCATCGTGCATAATTTCACGGGTTTCTTTCAGGTCGACACGCCTCAATTGAACCGTTCCGTTGACCAGTTCCAGGTGGTTAAAAAGAAAAACGGCACAGTACTCTTCCGATTGGTGGTGAATGATAAATTCAAAAAATCGATGGCGGACTATATTCGTTTGTATTGGGAAGGAGAATTTCAAACGAGAGTAATCATCGAGAAAGTCGCTGTTATTCCTTTTACCGCAAGTGGGAAAAGAAGGTTTGTCCTGAATGAAAATGGTGATGCCCATTGAAAGAATTCCATGCTGCATCCAGCCTCATCAGCCAATTATGCTGAATATAGACTAATGAAATACCTGTTTTA
Organism: Thermodesulfovibrionales bacterium; assembly: GCA_022865525.1. GTDB lineage: Bacteria > Nitrospirota > Thermodesulfovibrionia > Thermodesulfovibrionales > SM23-35 > JALHSV01. Next base: position 5,261 of record JALHSV010000330.1, on the reverse strand, counting down.
TCTTGGCCATCCTGCCCATTTCCATCTCTTCAGGAATGTCATAGACCAATTGCATAAGGACGGCCATGAAACCCGCATCGTCATAAAGAAAAAGGATGTTTTGGAAAATCTTCTGCAAACCTACAATTACCCTTATGTCAACATCATGCCGCAGGGCCGGAAGGACAATCGCTTTTCGATAGCACTGGGCTTGATCCATCGAGATGCAAAGCTTTTTACTATTGCTCGCCAGGATCGCCCCGACGTCATGGTCGGGACCTCGGCGGAGATTGCCCATGTCGGCCGTGTTTTAAAAATTCCGAGCATCGTGGTCAATGAGGATGATTATGACGTGGTTCCCCGTTTTTCTCAACTTGCCTACCCGGCTGCCGACTATATCCTGGCGCCCGCCTGCTGCCGGGTGGGGAAGTGGCAGCAAAAAAAAATCTACTATAACGGCTATCATGAACTTGCCTATCTTCATCCTTCAAGATTTACTCCCGATCGCGGCCGCCTGGAGCCGTTGGGTCTTGGCCACGAACGCTTTTTTCTCCTGCGCTTTGCCAAATTGACAGCCCATCATGATGCCGGCATCCGCGGCATCGATCAGGGAATCGCGGAAAATATCATCAAAAGACTGGAACCGCATGGTCGGGTGTTCATTTCCGCCGAGAGGGATCTGGAGCCCCGCTTTGAAAAGTATCGCATTGAGATCGATCCCAGCGACATGCACCATGCGCTGGCCTTTGCCGATATCTATATCGGTGACAGCCAGACCATGACGGCCGAAGCCGCGGTATTGGGTACGCCTGCCCTGCGTTTCAATGATTTTGCCGGTCGCATCGGGTATTTAGAAGAGTTGGAAAACCGCTATGGGCTGACATTCGGTTTTCGTTCCGACCAGGCAAGCGCTTTGCTTGAAAAAATCGGTGAATTTCTGGCGATGGACGATATAAGGGCCGAGTGGCAACAACGCCGCCGGCATATGCTCGTGGAAAAGATCGATGTCACTGCTTTTTTCCTTTCTATCCTGGAGAATTTTCCAGAAAGCGCACGAAATATACTGAGCCTGAAAAAAAAGACCAGTAAAAAATATTTATTCTATTTTGGCCATCCGGCCCAATACCTTTTTTTTAAGCCCATTATCAGGAAATTGCGGGCCAATAAGCACGGGATCATACTTGTTGCCAAAACCAAGGACGTGCTGACAAACCTTCTTGAAAACGACAGTGAAAAATTCATCAACATCCTTCCTGAAGGCAGAAAGTCGACCCGATTCTTTATATTAATTGCTTTATTGAAAAGAGATTTAAGGCTTTTAAAGATCGCCCTAAAAAATAAGCCGGATCTTTTTATCGGTTCAGATCCTTCCATAGCCCACGTGGCATTTCTACTGCGCAAGCCCTCTTTGACCATTTTGGAAGATGACTATGTGGTAATAAAAAAATTAGCCGACATTACTTTCCCGTTTAGTTCATGTATTGTTACTCCAACTGTATGCAATGTAGGGAAATGGGAGGATAAAAAAATCGGCTATCAGGGTTATATGAAATTAAGCTATCTACACCCCAGCGTTTTTACGCCGGATAAGGAAAAAGTTTCAATTCAAACTCCCTATGTCCTGCTGCGGCTGGCAAGCTTGACTGCGCATCATGATTTCGGCATAAATGGGTTGAGCTCTGACTTGGTCGGAAAGCTTATTAAATTAATATGCATTCATGGTCGAACCGTAGTGATTTCATCAGAAGCAATAATTTTGGATCAAAGCATTAACCAGTATGTTCTAAAAATAAAGCCAAGCGATATCCATCATTATCTCTACTTCTCCGACCTGTTTATAAGCGACAGTCAAAGTATGAGTGTCGAAGCGGCGATGTTGGGAACCCCTTCGATAAGATTCAGTGATTTAGCCGGGAAGATCAGTGTTCTTGAGGAACTTGAGCACAGGTATCATTTGACTTTCGGCTTTCCCACTTCAAAGCCGGATTTATTACTTGCAAAAACAGTTGACCTTCTGATGAAAAGTGATTTAAAAAAGAAATTCATTATTCGAAAAAATATAATGCTTGAGGACAAGATTCATGTCAGTGATTTTTTTACCTGGTTTATTGAAAACTGGCCTGAGAGTTATCAAATCATGAAAGAAAACCCCGAGTATCAATTGAGATTCAAATGAAAAAAATTGTTTCGATCGTTGGCGCCCGGCCGCAGTTTATCAAACTGGCACCTCTATCCAAGAGCATGCGAAGATACTTCAAGGAAACCATCATTCATACGGGGCAGCATTATGACATCAACATGTCGGAGGGATTTTTCAAGGAATTGCACATCCCGTTCCCGGATGTAAACTTGGAAGTAGGCTCTGAGGCCCATGGCAAGCAAACCGGAAAGATGCTAATCCAACTGGAAGAAGCCTTGAAAAGTCATTGCCCTGATTTGGCCGTAATTTTCGGCGATACCAATACTACATTGGCAGGAGCTTTGGCGGCCGGCAAATTGGGAATTCCTATCGTTCACGTCGAGGCTGGGCTGAGAAGCTTCAACCGCTCCATGCCCGAGGAGATTAATCGCATTGTCGCCGATCATTGTTCCGATCATCTCTTTGCTCCGACCCGGGCGGCCATGAACAACTTGGAAAAAGAGGGATTGATAAAGCGGTCCCACTTGACCGGGGATATCATGGCCGACGCCTTGTTGGAAAATATTCAAATCGCGGAGAAACAGCCTGGAATATTGAAAAAAATGGGAATTGCAAATAAATCATATTACCTGTTGACGCTTCATCGGCCTTATACCGTGGATGAGCATGGCAAGTTGAAAAATATCTTTGAAAAGCTTAACGGTCTTGATAAACCGGTTGTTTTTCCGGTCCATCCACGGACATGCAAGATCATAAAGGGAAATGGAATGCATGCCGGAAGCAATATCGTTTTGATCGATCCCGTGGGCTATTTGGATATGCTGGTTTTGGAAAAAAATTCAACAAAAATTCTTACTGATTCGGGGGGCGTACAGAAGGAGGCCTATTTGCTCGGAATTCCCTGTATCACCCTGCGCCCGGAAACCGAATGGACCGAAACGGTGGATGCCGGCTGGAACCTGTTGGTGGATCCCGAGGATCCGGATCTTGCCCATAAAATAATCGCTTTCAATCCGGGCGGGAAAAGAGATGATATCTTTGGGGAAAATGTAGCAGAAAAAATGACTGATATTATCCAAAGGGTCATCGGATGACCCGCATGAGAATTGCAAAAAAAGGAATCGCCTGAACAATGCCGCTCTGGAGGCAGGGGAGTCCCAGGAGAAAACATGAGCGACGGTCCGAAAAGAGTTATTAAGGCCCTTGTTCTCGATATCGATGGCGTGCTGACGGACGGGACGGTCGAGGTTCAGGGACTATGCCGGAAAAGGGTTTTCCTGAGAGACATCGATGCCCTTACCATTATCAGAGGAAAGGGAATTAGCATTGCCTTCATGACGGGTGAGGATGAGGCGGAAGCGGGCCTTATTGTCGAGCGCTGTGGGGGCGCCAGCCATGTTATTTACGGGGCCAAGGACAAGGGGGCCGGCATTCGTGAAATGGCCCGGAAGCTCGATTTAGACTTGTCTGAACTTTGTTATCTGGCCGATGCCCGTCGCGACATACCGGCCTTGAAATTGGTAGGCCTGGCCTTGTGCCCTGCCGATGGCGACCGCTTGGCGAAACGGGCGGCCCATGTTGTTCTTGAGGCTAGTGGCGGGCGTGGTGCCGTTTCTGAGGCCGTGGACTTGATCCTTGAACAAAACGAAAAGAAACTAGACTCATGACCGATAAAGAAGTGAAAATATTGGCTGTCATCCCGGCCCGCGGTGGCTCTAAAGGGGTCCCCCGCAAAAACATCGCCAATCTGGGAGGGAAACCTTTGATCGCCTACACCATCGAGGTGGCCCGACGATCGAAACTGATCGATGCGGCCATTGTCTCGACCGACGACGCCGAGATCGCCGAAGTGGCGAAGGCGCTGGGCGCGGATGTTCCTTTCCTCAGGCCCGCGGAGCTGGCCCGCGACGACTCGCCCGATATCGACTACTTGAAACATGCCCTGGCGTGGGTGGAGGAGCATCGCGGCTGGCAGCCGGAGATCCTGGCCATCCTGCAGCCCACCCTGCCATTCCGCCGCGTCGAGGACGTCGACGGCGCCCTGCGCTTCATGATCGAGCAGGACTGCGAATCGGTGCGCACCCTGGCCGTGCCCACGCACGTGACGCCCTACAAGATGTGGTTCCTCGATGACCCGGAGAAGGGTATCATCTCACCGGTCCTGAAAACGGAATATTACGAGCGGCTGCTGACCGACGTGCCGCGGCAAAAGCTCAGGCCCTGCTACTGGCAGCCGGGAGTCGTGATCGCTACCCGCGCCAAATTCGTTAGGCAGGGGAGGATATTCGGTCCCGACCTACGCGGCTACGTGGTCGATATTCGGACCGCCCACGACATCGACGAGCCGGCCGACCTGGAATATGCCGAGTTCTTGATCAATAAACAAAAAAAAACGGGGGATGACCGAAATGGCTGAATTCTTGGAGAAACTCTTTTCATTGGCGGGAAAAACAGTTCTGGTCACCGGGGCATCCCGGGGCATCGGCCATACCCTCGCCGAAGCCTGTGCCGCAGCCGGCGGCCGGGTCTATAGCCTGGCCCGATCCCGATCGGCACTGCCTTTTGCCGCAGGCGGTGTGAACTATAGAAGTTGTGACATTACCGACGATGAAAAGCTTTCGGATTTATGCGCCGAACTGTCCGCAAGACACGGTAGTATCGATGTTCTGGTCAATTGCGTCGGCGTCAGCCTCGGGGCTGATCCGGATGGACATATGAATGCCTTTGAGGAGACCGTGGCGGTCAACTTAACGGCTTCCTATCGCCTGATGCTGGCCGTCTATCCTCATATGAGAGCCAAAGGCGGGTCCATTATCAACCTTTCCAGCCTGGCCAGCCGCTTCGGCATGCCGCGGAACCCCGGCTACGTGGCCAGCAAGGGCGGATTGGCCATGCTTTGCAAGGGATTAGCGGTCGATTGGGGGCCGGAAGGGATCCGGGTGAATACGATCCTGCCCGGATATATCCTGACCGATATGACGCAGAAAAGCTTTGACGACCAGGCATTGCGGGCCGAAAGGCAGGCGCGCATGATCCTTGACCGCTGGGGAACTCCGGCGGACCTCGTCGGGGCGGTCATCTTCCTGGCTTCGGATGCCTCGTCCTATGTCACCGGGGCCGATATCGTCGTCGATGGCGGCTG
>JALHSV010000329.1 GCA_022865525.1 Thermodesulfovibrionales bacterium | reverse complement strand
TATGAACCGCTTCCGCCGCTTCCCGCCGATGTACCTGATGTAATAGTTCTGTTCAGGGAGGTACCTTTATAGAGATCGATTTTCACAGACGAGCCTGGATTTCCAGTATAGCTCCAGGTGATTGTCTGTGGAGTTCCTGCCTGCCAGCTTTCGCTTCCGTTTGGCGTGCCAACAGTAATCGTGGAATCTGTTGAAGCCAGAAAATACTTTTGCGTGCTCGCACCGAAAGAAACGTCATTTGACATTTGTGAATAGTCGATCATGAAATACCCTTTTTCCGTCCCATACCCTGCTGTACTACCCCATCCGCTGGCCCAGCTGTTTTTTACGATAAAATAGTGTCCGGGATCGTCATATCCGATAATCAATACAGCGTGATACCCTGCCAGGCTGCCTGTAACATGCGTATAGACGCCGCCGCTATACGAGAAGAAATCATTATAAACAGCCATCGTTGTCACTAAAGGGCCATTCGTATTGAGCGCATTCTTAATTGCATCAACGGCAGCGGACACGCCGGAATAGCTGTCAATTTTGTAAGTGGAATTCGTCCAGTTTAAGCATGCCTGGGTGCAGCATACCGGGGTAGAATCGTTACAGTCCAGTGCCCTGTAAGGAAAACAAATCTCTTCAGGCAGTCCGGTATTGCTGATATAATTGGAGGCGGAACCGATATACCCGCCACCACAGTCTCCCGCCCCACCGCAGGAAACGAGGATCTGCTCTGCGAGATTTAAATCCATGCCTGACCAGTTCTGCGCAATCAGCCATGCGGATTCGGCAGCAGCAGTCGTTGCAAAGGCCCAGCAGCTGCCGCAACTCCCCTGGTTTCTGACCGGAGTAACAAAGTCTCCGCCGTTATTTCTCCAATCGAGGCTTGCCGGTACCACAGAAACCGGTTCCTCTGAAGCGAAACTCATCTCATTCTCTGGAGAGAATTCCAAAATCAGTCCGACCCGCTTTTTTCTCTCTTCCTTCGAAAGCTTCATCATGGATGTTTCCCCGGCAGTCCATTTGGCGCCTTTTCCCTTGATGGCCGACTGAATGTCGGTCAATTCATCGGCAAAAGATACAGCGCTGATAAGGAAAAGTACGGAAAGTGAAATGACTCCTAATGCAAACAGTTTCTTCTTGTACATTTGCTCCTCCTTTTTTTTATTCGATAGAAAGTTTTACCAATAATTGTTCGTTCGCCTTCCCCTTTCTTTCCCATATACAACAGTGATCCAATTAAACTCAGCCTCGTTGAAAACAATGCGATTTTCTCAATAAAAATCTTGGTCGTCCTTAATAAAAATATGGGAATACAGACCAAAATAATGTGACCGGAGTCACAAAAATATTGATAGGGTTATTCGATGGATCATAATTATCATTTCCTTTACTGTTATTTTGGAGTTTCTATTGGACCCGTCAACCCTACCTGAGTAGGGGCCACATTTTTAAACTTTACAATTTCATATACAACTGCATGTTAACGCTCTGTACAGAAATCCTATATAATGATAAATAGTCAAAATTGCCAAAAGGAGGAATACATCCATGAGCATTATCAAAATCATGCCGTGTCTTGATATGAAAGACGGGAGGGTAGTCAAAGGTATAAATTTTATCAATTTGAAAGATGCAGGTAACCCTGTGGAAAACGCAGCCCTGTATGAAAAAGAGGGAGCCGATGAATTAGCAATGCTTGATATTGCAGCAACAGTAGAAAACCGCAAGACACGATTAGAATGGGTAAAAAATGTCTCTTCAGTTATCAGTATTCCCTTAACTGTAGGAGGCGGCATTGCATCAATGGAAGACATTGAACTCGTATTGCAGGCAGGAGCAAATAAAGTTTCGATGAACAGTGCTGCCGTCAGGAATCCCGATTTGGTCAAAGAGGCATCAAAGGCATATGGTTCGCAAACAGTGACGGTTGCTATTGACGGCAGAAGAAACAAACAGATGCCTTCGGGGTTCGAAGTCGTTGTTTCGGGAGGAACAAAACCCGTAGGGAAAGATGCGGTAGAATGGGCTAAGCACTGTCAGGATTTGGGAGCAGGGGTGATCCTTCCCACAAGTATGGATGGTGATGGAACACAGGCAGGGTATGATTTGGAATTCACACGGGCGATCTCAGATGCCGTTGAATTACCGGTGGTTGCTTCAGGTGGTGCAGGGAAATTAGAACATTTTCTTGATGCAGTTACAAAGGGAGGTGCGGATATTCTCCTGGCTGCCTCTGTTTTTCATTATCGTACGTTCAGTATCAAACAGGTTAAGGAATATTTGAGATCAAAAGGCCTAAAAGTTAATTTATAGACTGCTTCAGAAATGTTTAAAAAGCACCGGGAGCATTATTGAGAAGCTCTACACAGAGGCGTTCATAAGATACATAGATTGGATTAAGCTTTAACCGGAAGTACTTCTATAAATGCCATTGCTGTACAATGCAAAACTATGTCCTCAGTTCCCCCTCTGTCTTTTCAAGAATATTTTTCACCAACTCAGCATGAAGGCCTTCAATTTCCTCGTCCGTGAGGGTTCTGTCTTGAGCTCTGTAGATGATATTGAATGCGAGACTTTTCTTGCCCTCAGGGATATTGCCTCCCTTGAAATAATCAAATACCGAAACCTCCTCGATCAGTTCTGTGGGGAAAGTTCTGATTATTTCCTGAACACGGGAGGACGGAATCGTTTCATCAAGCACAATGGCAATATCGCGTTCAACTGAAGGATATTTCGCAACGGGGCTGAATTGTATCGAATCAGGTACAGATGTCAAAAGCAGATCAAGGGTGAGTTCAAAAAGAACAACTTCCGGCTTTTGCTTTTTTAAATCAAGTTTTGCTACAACATCAGGACCGAGCACGCCTATATACCCAACCCGCGAACCTGAGACAACGATATCAGCTGATCGCCCTATGCGTAAAAATGGCTCTGAAGAAGGTATAAATGAATACGTGCTTACTTTTAATTCTCCGAAGAGTGATTCCAATGCGCCTTTTACGACATAGAAACCAGATGCATCCTCTTTCCAGAGTGCAGGAGATTTCTCCTTATACCATATCCCTCCAAGTCTTAATTCCTCCGAGGGAAGTGGGTGCCCGGTATTTTCGAAGATTCTGGATATCTCGAAGAAACGTATTTCCTTCAACCCTCTGTCAAGATTGTATTTCAGATTTGAGATCAGGGCAGGAGCCAAGGTCGTTCGCAAAAGACATTCATCCTGGCTGAGGGGATTGCTGATGGCAACTACATTCCGCCGCTTGTCGGAATCAGGAATACCAACGGTGTCAAGACTCGGCATGTTCATAAAACTGTAATTGATAACTTCGGTAAGACCTGCTTTTCTCATAGTTTCACGGATTCTCTGGATATGGAGTGCTCTTTTGCTCAATCGGCCTGATGAAAGAGAACTTCTGGGCACTGTTGTGAGAATCCTGTCATAGCCGTATATCCGTGCTATCTCTTCAGCCACGTCAATTTCTCTGCTCATATCGCGTCTGTATGCAGGTGGGCATATGACAATCTCCTCACCCTTCACTTCTGAGACTATACCCAGTCTCTTCAGAATTTCGATCATATCGGTATGGGTGAGCCTTGTGCCCAGAATCCTGTTAATCCTTTCATGCCGGACTGCAATCGGTTCAGGTACATATTTAGCCGGATACTCATCTATGATGGCATGGACTGTCCCGCCTGCAACTTCTTGCATTAATCGTGCAGCACGATCTAAGGCCTTTTCAAGGAATTCGATATCCGTCCCTCTTTCGAACCGGTAGGAAGATTCACTGGTCAGGCCAAGTTTTTTTGATGTCTTCCGTATTGAAACCGGATCAAAATAGGCGCTTTCGAGAAAGACCTTGTTTGTCCTATCAGTCACCTCCGTATTCATACCACCCATGACTCCCGCAACAGCGATCGGCTTGTCTGCATCCCATATCAATAGTGAGTCATGAGGGATCTCGCGTTCTATACCATCGAGGGTCTGCATTTTTGTTTGTTGCAACTGTCCTTGTATTGTATCCGGAGAACCAACCCTCACTTTTTTCATAGCGAGCAAGTCAGCATCAAATGCATGGAGGGGATGGCCGAACTCCAGAAGCACATAGTTTGTGATATCAACAATATTATTGATCGAACGGATACCGCATTTTTCAAGCCGTTTTTGAATCCATTCAGGCGAATCAGAGATCCTAACACCGGTTATCACCCTTCCTGTATATCGGTTACAGAGGTCGGGATTCAAAATCTCTACCGAATATTCAGAAGCAGGCTGCACGCCTTGGAATTCACAAAGCGGAATTTTCAGTGGGCTCTTCAAGACTGCTGCTAATTCTCTCGCTATACCCAAAATACTGAGACAATCCGGCCTGTTCGGTGTGACATTCACTTCAAAAATAGTGTCGCCTTCTACAGACTCTGCTCCTTCAACTTCAAGCCCTGTCATCGTGAGCCTGTCGGCAACGTCTTCAGGTGGATCGCTGAATTCTATGAACTCCTTGAGCCATGTATAGGGAACACGCATGGCGTGTATTATATCTGTGCAGAACAAGGATTGACAAGGGGACGAGAGAAGATTCAGCGCGTATGAACAAATAAATCCTGCAACAGTGCTTCAGGATTTATTCATTGCTTTTCGATTATTTCAAAATTCTTTATAAACTGCCCTACCTGAACACCAAGGTAGACACACTTGATCCCGCCCATGCAATCATCGGCGTCCTTCTTCTCAAGGTGAGTTGTCAGTTCATGTTTGTCTTTCCTGAACTTTACAATATAGGCATTCTTTGTGGTGTCAAAATCAAGACTGACTGAAATCCCGTGCTTGGCAATTTCCGGGTACATCTCCATAATCTTGTCCTTTAATGCTACGTTTGTGTATCCCATACATCCTCCTTTGATATGTTTTTTACAGTGCCAGGACATTTTTCCATTTTTTACTCTTACTGCCAGCAGCCGATAGGGCCTTTTGCGTAGATCTTTTCCTGGAACTCCCGGACCTCTTTTTCTATCTTCATTAAAGCCTCTCCGGTCGTCTTAGGATTGCGGGCAGCCTCAAAATATTCGAATTCCTTATTGTGTAATTCCTTCCTGAGCCCGGCAGTTTCGTCATAGAATTTCTGGCATTCCGGACTCTGTCCCTGGTAGCCGCGCCCCATCATGCCAGTACCCATTCCCTGACCACCCATCATGCCGCGTCCCATCATACCTTGTCCCATCATGCCGGGGCCCATACCATAACCGCCGTGCGGTCCTATATCATTACCACAATAAGGACAGTAATTGTATCCGCCCCAGGAAGCAGGTTCGTCTGCATATGCAAAACCGATTAATGTAACGATTGATACGACCATAAGACATAATGATAATTTTTTCATCCTTAAATCCCCTTTATATTTTTTTTGGTTAGTAAGTCCGTTGTCTTTTCAAAATATCCTTTATTTCTTCATGCATGAACAGGCGATACTCTTGAACGTTTTTGAGGCTTTCGCAAGCCCCGTTGACGATGTCGGGACAGCTTGCACCTCCGGATGCAGCTTCATTTCATTGCCTGTAGTGGCATCAGCGGTAATGAGGTCCTGCAATCCTATGTGTTCCACGGTAACCTCCGTTGCATCCTGTCCGTCCTCCATGCTTTCCTCCTTTCTATATTATTGAATTACTGCAATCACGCTGATCATATGATTTCTCACTGTCATTACCGATGCATTGTGAACTAAAGTATTTCTTCCCCTCGAATATCTTTTGAAGTGCTGTCACCAGCTCATTCGACAGATTTACTTTTGACACATATCCATGAGCACCAGCCCTGAAAACACTCTCTTCATATTGTTCAACCGGGAACATAC
>JALHSV010000328.1 GCA_022865525.1 Thermodesulfovibrionales bacterium | reverse complement strand
TATTCGAGATGTCAACTAATTTCTTTATTATGTCGAGATGAGGGAATTTGGCCGGCTCAAACTGCTTTTCCAGTACCTTTATCGTCACTTCTTTTTTTACTTTCTCTGGATCAAGTTTGGCAACAGAGAGCGGTGGACGAGACAATTCACCTTTTATCTCTCCACTGTGGCATATTTTACAGGATTCTTTTTTCGGACCCATCGTCTCTACATCCATTGGTCCAATGTTATAGTGACATCCGAAACAATCTTTTTCCGATTTCTTCTTATTATGGCACCCTTCGCAACTATGTTCAGAAAATGGATCATGGTATGCTTTTGCAACATTTATATTATTTCCTTCAGGCTTGCCCACGAGATTATGGCATTCTTTACACGCCTTTAAGGTTTCATGGTGACAAGAGCGGCAGGTCTTAGAAGATGTTTCATGATACTTATGATCAAAAGTAACGCCCTTTAATTTTGCATCTTTTATATTTATGAATGGTTTATCCTTCTGATCACGATCGGGGCGGGGAATTTTTTCGAGCTGGGCAACGGTTCTGTACTCCCCTGTATGGCATTTTATGCATTCAGTCGGACATGCATCTTTCTCACCCTTCTTGAGATATTCTTCTTTGTATTTTAGATGACAGTTGAGACATTGTTGATGAGAAGCTTCTTTTATCGAGAGCCCTTTCTTGGCTGCCGCCTTTGTTATTGTGGTTAACTCCGGCCCTCTCTTCTTGCCGAGTTCATGACAGTAATAACAGGATTCCTCGGTCCCGGGCTCGTAAACTAACCGTAATGTTTCGTCCTCCTCATTAATATCATAGGTATGATGGCAGAGGCCGCAATCGTCCTTACCTATCTTCTCTTTCAGTTTCTTCACATGCTTGTCGTGGACGTAAAAATCAAATTCAGCTTTGGGATATTTCACCATGAGAGCATTCTCATGTTCCTTGTGGCAGTCTCCGCAGTTTAGCGGCCCTGTTTTTTCTTTTTTCGCGTTCTTCTTGTGGCATTCGATGCATGCATCGTGGTAAGCGTTCATAACAGAGGTTTTATCTCTCTTCTTGAGATTCTTAGGGAAATCAAAGCTTACATGACCATCTTTTTCAGGATGGCATGTACTACAACCTTCCGCCTTATTTGCTTCCTCATGTTTGCCATGGTTAAAGATTACCTGAGGCCTTTCCAGATCGCCGAATATTTCAGTATGTGCGATAGCAATCCTGTTTTCCGGCTTAACAGGAGGGACGTCTTTTACTCGCAATGTCGCTTCAACGGTGTAAACAGAATATAGCCCATAACTGATTAATATGAGATAAGCTATGCTTACCAAAAAGAAAATTAGTTTTCTATTCATTTCTTATCCCTTCCCGGTTTCTATCATGGTTTAAATTTATCAGGAACTTCCATGGTTGCAGCTAAGATTTCATCCATAAACATAGCATGGCCTTCGAGATTGTAAAACTTTAGCACATCATTAATACTGGTATAACAGTTGTGACATGGGGCGCAAATGTTATGACACCCTGTAGCCTTAATTTGCTCGGCCTTTACCCGGGCTCCCTCACATCTATTAACCTTCCATGGAGGGCCAATGGCATTTCCACCTCCACCTCCATTACAGCAATAATTATGTTCGCTGTTTGGATGCATTTCTATAATAGGTCCTTCAAATGTCTCGTTTACAAGGTACCGGATCATGTCTGCTCTGCCTCTTAGCCTCACAAGGTTGCATGGATCCTGAATGGTAACGGGACCTTTGATCTTCCTGGCTATTTTTATTCTTCCTGTGCTAACAAGCTCATAGTAAAATTCAATCGGATGCAATGTCTCTATCGGGCTTTCTTTCCATCCCATGAGCGGCGGTGCCACATAACATGTGGCATTCAGTGGATGCCCTCACTCAGTGAGAACTATTCGTTTTATCTTTAACCTCATGGCATTGTCATAAATACCCCGTACAACCCGCTGCATTGTCTCCATATCGCGAATAAACATCCCCATGTTTGCACTGTCCCAGCCATCCTGTGCAGCCACAGTCCAGTCAATCCCAGCAACATTCATAATCTTTGCTGTACGGGCAATATGATAGGTTGCTACTTTCGGTTCAGTACCAAGAGGACACCACATAACTTCAGCACCTTCTTTATCAACAGGGATTCGGACATTTTTTATTTCACCCCTTACCTCCTCCTCCTGCCATTGCATGGTATCGATCCAGTCAGCCTGGGTGATCCACAACTGGGTTAAGGTAGCTGAAAGGCTATGGGTCTGATCCAGAATGTTTTGGGGAACTAACCCGAGAATAAAACAGATGCGGCGTACCATGCCAAGTTGAAATGCTATATCCAGCCCAAAAGGACAGTACATACTGCAACGACGGCAGAGATTGCATTCACAAAAAACAATCCTCGCAACCTGTTTCATGAACTCCGGGGTTACTTTCCCTTTTCTCTTGATCAGCTCCCAAAGAGTCATTTTAACTTTGGCAACAGGTGAATAGGTGGGATCCTTATCATGTGACAGGTACCAGTGGCATGCTGTCGAACAGAGAGCACAGTGAATGCAGGTCTCCAAAGGTGCCATGAATCGTGCTGCGTTTTTCCCTATATTCAAAACAGCATTTACTGCCTTTTCTATCTTCTCCGTTGTGAGAGTTTTTACCGTCTCATCAAAGCCTGGATCCGAAACCGGTTTTCTTTTCAGCCTAACCCAATCTTCTGTTTTAATAATTTCTTTGACGCTTGCTTCAGCCATTTATAGAATCCTCCATAAAGTAATTTACCAGTCCCTTGAATGGCGATACCCTTGATCAGAACCCATATAAGCTCTTGTGAGGAAGAAGTAAAGCATATGGCCCAGCCTCGTAAGAGGAATAGCTATCAACATAAGCGATCCAAAAATCATATGGAGTATCACCATAATTTTATGAGGGAGAAGCCACTGATGATAGGCGAGAAAACCGGTAATAAAAGGCAAGAACGCAATGGCAAGAATAAAGTAATCGTCAGCAAAGGTGACAAATCGTACCTCGGGTGCGAAAATCCTTCTCAGGAAGAAGAAGATACAACAACCGATAACAAGAAAGGCCATTATGTCAGCTAATCCTTCGGGAACAGTCCACCAGCTTATGCCCCAGGATTCATATATTAAGACATTATGGGCGAGAAGAAATATGGGAAGTATTACAAGACCGATATGAAAAAGAAAGGTTACTGTGGTAATGACCCAGCGACTTCTCCAGTTAACACTGGCAAATGGAAATACCCAGTGCAGAATGGAACGCAAACTGAGTTTTAAGCTTATGTAAGGATATACAACTTTTT
>JALHSV010000327.1 GCA_022865525.1 Thermodesulfovibrionales bacterium | reverse complement strand
GACAAACCGATAATAGCAACTTTCATTCTTCCTCCATGGGATAGTATTTGGTTACTGCAGGGAGCAGACTCCGGCAATAAACACTTATTATAAATGAATCATTTCAACAAAAGCGAATTTCCGGTTGATTCCCAAGTTGTGCTCTTGTGACTTCTGTACAATGAAGGTTGTAAAATATATTCATGGACAAGAAAGCAACGCAGAAGAATCCTTGCCCGGACTGTACTTTTTGTCAGTACTGCTGTGATTCACGCTGCAACATGTGCCGCCCTCAGCACTGCAAGAAAAGGGACAAAGACAAAAAGCCTAAAATCCATAAGCCTCTCTTCCTGAAATTTTAATCAAACGTATCACAAAGGTTCACTCATCCTCACCACTTCTGATAATATGTACCATGTCTCATGAAAGCGGCTCTATAAAAGCGATTATGTATGCGTTGGGAGCAAACGGCGGGATCGGTCTTGCAAAGGGATTTGCCGCATGGTATACAGGGTCAGGGGCAATGCTTGCCGAAGCCATCCATTCCTTTGTGGACTGCGTCAACCAACTTCTCTTACTGGTGGGTCTCAGACGGGCGAAACGTCCGGTCTCGGCAGATCATCCCTTAGGATACGGAAAGGCCATTTACTTCTGGTCATTTATCGTAGCGCTCATGCTGTTCAGCATGGGGGGCATCTTTTCCATCTATGAAGGCGTGCATAAGCTGATGAACCCCGAGATGCCTGAATCACCATGGATTGCTGTAGGGGTGCTTATTTTTGCCGTGCTGCTGGAACTCGCATCCTTAAGGGGGGCGCTCGTCGAAGTTAAGAAGATCCAGGGGAAACGGTCCTTTCTGAAATGGTTCAGGGTTAGCAGGCAGAGCGAACTGATTGTTGTGGTCGGTGAAGACATTGCCGCTCTTGTTGGCCTGTCGCTGGCTCTCACCGCTGTCCTTGCAACGATCATCGCAGGGAATCCTGTCTTTGATGCACTGGGCACTATCGCGATCGGGGTTGTTCTCGTCCTCGTTGCGGTTACGGTCGGCATTGAAGTGAAGAGTCTCCTGATCGGGGAGAGTGCTGATCCCGAGACAATCTCCGCATTGCATAATTTTCTGCACGAAAGGCCTGAGATAGCGCAGGTTTACAGCCTTATCACGCTTCAGCTTGGAACGGACCTGATGGTATCAGCCAAGGTGAGGATGCAGGAAATCGTTTCTGTAGCGCGTATGATCAAGGATATTAATCAGGTGGAGTCCGCACTTAAGACAAAATTCCCTCAGGTGCGCTGGGTATTTTTTGAGCCTGATCTACAGGATTAACAGGGCTTCCTGTCTCATGACAAACCATGTGCATGAGTAAAAAAGGTATCATGCATTTTTGATGGCTATAGATTCCAATATATCAGCGACATCCTCACACTTATCAGATGCATTTTCGAGATGTTCATATATCTCTTTCCATTTGATAACAAGGATTGGGTCTTTAATTTCATCAAACAAATGTCCGAGTGCGTCTCTAAAGACTCTGTCTATTTTGTTTTCGAGTTTGTTGATCTCAATACAGTATTCCTGCATATGGCTATAATTCTTTTCTTCCAATTTCTTTATTGCTTTATGTACTAATTCCACAGTTGTGAGGAGTTCTTTTGACATGATGACCGCCTCTTTCGTGGATTCCTTCATTCTAAATATAGCAAGCCTTGCAGCTGTACCCCAGATAAAGTCAAGAATATCATCTAATGTTGATGCCAGAGCATGGATATCTTCCCTATCGATAGGGGTAATATTGGTTTTATTCAGTTTCTTAATGATATCATGAGTTAATAGATCTCCATCATTCTCTAATTGATGTACCTCTTGAGCCCAATTATCTAAGTTAGTAAAGTGTTCCATAATGGCAACTAAGAGTGTGGCTGCGTGTAAGATGTTAGCTGCTACTTTATCAAATAATTCAAAAAAGTTTTGCTTTTTTGAGAATACTCTCATTTATTGCTCTCCTTGAAGGTTT
>JALHSV010000040.1 GCA_022865525.1 Thermodesulfovibrionales bacterium | reverse complement strand
TCTTTCCCGATGCTGAGTTTAAATCCATTATATTCAGGAGGATTGTGGCTTCCCGTCACCATGATCCCGCCGTCGAGATGAAGATGATACAGTGAAAAATACTGCAGCGGGGTAGGGCAGAGTCCAATGTCATATACACTGATACCGGTCGATACGATTCCCTGTATGAGCCCAGCAGCCAATGTCCCGGAACTGAGCCGCGCATCCCTTCCTACGCTCACCTGCCGGGCACGCGGATTGGATTCCGTGAGCAGTGAACCAAAAGCCTTTCCCAGGACAAAGCCAAAATCTTCATCGAAGTCTATGCCGACGACTCCCCGTATGTCGTATTCCCTGAAAATCGTATCCTTAAACATATGCCGGTTAGTATGTTATATCTTCCGTTTTACCCAATCCATGTGGTCAACATACCACTTTACCGTCTTCTCCATCCCTTCGGCAAAAAGCACCTTTGCCTTCCAGCCAATCTCTTCGCGTACTTTATGACAATTCAATGAATACCTGAAATCATGTCCCAACCTGTCTTTGACAAATTCTATCTGATCTTCGGACTTCCCCAATATCTGCAGGATCGTTTTGACAACATCTATGTTTCTTTTTTCTTCACCGCTGCCGACGTTATAAATCTCACCTGGATTGCCATTGGTTGCTATCTCGAAAACTGCGTTTACACAATCAGCAACAAACAGCCATTCTCTCACATTTTCACCCTTTGCATAAACAGGGACCCTTTCGTTATGCAGAGCCTTCCAAATGACGACGGGAACCAGTTTTTCAGGATACTGCCACGGGCCGTAGTTATTCGAAGGTCTGACAGTGATGACCGGGACTTCGTATGTCCTATGATACGCCCTTCCGAGCATATCGGCAGAAGCTTTGCTTACGGAGTATGGCGAACTCGGGTTCAGGGGTGTGGTTTCATGGAATTGACCTTCTCCTTTCAATTCTCCGTAAACCTCGTCTGTCGATATATTGATGAATCTCCTGATGCCATAATGGCGCGCGGCTTCAAGGAGAACAAGGGTTCCTTTTATATTGGTATCGAGAAACGGAGACGGATCCACGATGCTCCTGTCGACATGGCTTTCAGCCGCCCAGTGTATGATGATATCAGGCTTCCCCGATTCGAAGACATGCTGGACAGCTTCCCGGTCTGTTACATCAACTTTGTGGAAAATGAAATTGTGCTCCGCTTCTTTTAACCGCTCCATGTCCCCGGCATAGCTGAGCTTGTCGATCACGGTTACCGTATGCCCCTGTTTTACTGCTTGCCTGACAAATTCGCTCCCGATAAAGCCTGCACCCCCTGTAACCAGAAGTTTTTCCATCAGATCTCCTCTTGTTCGAACATGGCCTCTCCATAATTTTCTATGCCGATTTTCCAGTCTGGTATGTGCACGTCCAATGCCTGAGAGAGCTTGAGATTGGACATTGCAGAGAAGTAAGGTCTCTTCGCGGGAGAGGGGAAAGAATCAGAACGGACAGGGAGTATGAGGTTGTTCATACCAAGCCTCTCCAGGAAAAAACGTGCAACTTCGTACCGTGATGCATATCCGCTGTTGGTGAGATGATAAACGCCTCTCAACCCTTTATTTATCGCAAACATTGCTAAATGTGCAATATCCCTTGTGAAGGTCGGCACCGAAATCTGGTCAGAGACGACTTTCAGCACTCTCTTTTCTTTCGCCCATTCCAGTAATTTATACAGAAAGTTCTGTTTTCCTTCTCCAAAAACCCAGCTGACTCTGAACAGCAGAAAATTATCGGTCTCTTCCTTCAGGAAGTTTTCCCCGGATACCTTGCTC
>JALHSV010000326.1 GCA_022865525.1 Thermodesulfovibrionales bacterium | reverse complement strand
GTCATGGATTTTCCCTTTTACTTCCTCCAACAGTTTATAGCTTTCCTCAGTTCTGTTGGTGAGCTGCAGAATGAACACCCCGTCTCCCACCCAGACAGGATCGCTTATCTCTCCTCCTTTCATGGAGAAAGCCTTTCGGTCAAGAGGAGCTATTAATGCCCCCCGGGTAAATTTACCCAACAAGCCTTGATCACTCTTCAGGGGCTCATCGGAATATTCATCGACAAGGCGTTCAAAATTTTCACCGTCGCGCAATAATGCTACTATCCTGAGCGCCCTTTTCTTCATATCCGTGATTTCTGTAAGAGACGCTCCTTCCCGCAGCAGGAGAAAGATAGCTTTGATTTCAACCTGCTCCGCGCTGTCGAGAAATTCCCGCTTATTTCTCTGATAAAAATCCTCAAGCTCCTGATCTGTAATCAGCACCTTCCCATCAACGTCGCTGCTGAGAATCTGCGAGATAAGTATCCTCTCTTTCACGATCGTGCGGAACTTTTCGAAATCCATTCCGTCTTCTTTCAGCAATGTTTCAAAATCATCCCGGGACACACTATTATGAGATTTGAACTCTTCAATCGTCTTTTCGACTTCCTCATCACGTGCTTCCAGCCCTCTCCTTTTAGCTTCAAGGGCGATCATCTTTTCCTCAATAAGTTGCCTCAGTAATTTCTCATCGATACTATCGTCAGCCTGTCTGTCCGATAATCCTTTTATAAAAATTTTGTAATCCGCAAGGGTAATCACCTGATCGTCAATGGTCGCAAGAATCCTGTCGACTGTTGTTCCCTGAGAAAAACCTGGAAACGAAAGCAATACTATGACCACCAGGGTGAGCGTATGACGAAAAGGATACGGTCGTAAGATCATGATTGGAAAGCAGCGAAGAGCTTATCATATGTGCTCATGACATGTTCCGGAATTACCCTGACCTCATCAAAAACAGTCATAAAACTGGTATCTCCAGCCCATCTCGGAACCATATGGAGGTGCATGTGATCTTCCATTCCGGCGCCGGCAATCTTGCCGATGTTGATTCCAATATTAAATCCTTCCGGCATGAATGCCTTTCTTATAGATGCTATCGAATGACTCGTTACTTTCATGAAATCAAGGAGTATCTCGTCACCGAGGCTGTCGAGTGCAGGCACATGCAGATACGGCACAACCATGATATGACCGTTGTTATAAGGATAGCGGTTCATCATGACAAAGTTATGTGAACTCCGGTACAAGATGAGATTTTCCCTGTCCCTGTCCTGTTTCGGTAGTTCACAGAAGATGCATTTCTGCTCCTTATCCGATAGTATGTAATCCATTCTCCATGGTGCCCAGAGAACTTTCATCTATCCTCCTCCCTGATCCAGTGTGCCCCGTTCAAGCCTTTCGAGAACTTTTTGCGCGTCATTCCATGTAAGCCATTTATCCTTTGGATTTCTCATGAGATATGCAGGGTGAAATGTCGGTACCAGAGGAATGCCCCTGTAGTCAAAGATTTTTCCCCGTATTGCGGTAATTTTCAGCTTTTCATTTCCCATCAGAGTCGATGCAGCTATACGGCCAAGGGACATGATGATATCCGGCCTGATAATATCGATCTGTCTTTCAAGGAACTCCCTGCATTGTTGTATCTCATCCTTTTCCGGATCACGGTTCATCGGGGGCCTGCATTTCACAATATTGGCGATATATACCTCTTCCCGTTTCAATCCCATTTTTTCGATGAGCCGTGTCAGAAGCATGCCGGCATCCCCGACAAAGGGTCTCGCCTGCACGTCCTCTTCTCTTCCCGGTGCTTCGCCGATAAACATGAGCCGCGCATCGGGGTTTCCCTCTCCGAACACGATATGTGTCCTCTTCTGTGAAAGCTTGCATCTCCCGCACTCAGCAATCTCCTCACGTAAGAGCGTCATAGCCGATTCCTTGTTCCCGATTACCGGCCTCCTGCCCTCGGCTCTCAACCGCATCGGCATCCGTTCATAACCCAGAGCCTGATAAAACTCCAACGCGTTTTTAATTTCTTGTACTATATTTGCCATCGGTCACATTTAACGATGTATAAGAAATGATTATTAAAAAATCTCCCTTTACCCCTCTTTACCAAAGAGGGGTAAATTCCCTCCCTTTGGTAAAGGGAGGCAAGGAGGGATTTTACAATCAATGTCTTCATTCTTCTTATTATCTTTCTCCCCATTTCAACTTTGTCCTCAGGATCTCAAAATAATCCCTTTCGCACGGAATGAAAAACTGAG